>JBOGZX010000174.1:0-1831 GCA_050697615.1 Gaiellaceae bacterium | reverse complement strand
CCCTGGGGCCTCGTTCGGCTTGGAGTCGCACCGGACCACGAGAACATCAAGGCCGTCTCGCGCGCGTTCGAGAGGACCGCCGCCCGACCGGGCTTTCGCTTCTTCGGCAACGTCAACGTGGGAGACGACGTCTCGCACGCCGAGCTGCTCGACCGCTACGACGCGGTCGTCTACAGCGTCGGCGCACAGACCGACAGGCGACTCGGGATCGCCGGCGAGGACCTGCCCGGCTCCTGGCCCGCGACCGCATTCGTCGCCTGGTACAACGGCCATCCCGATTTCCAGCACCTCGAGTTCGACCTGTCACACGAGCGCGCTGTCGTGATCGGGAACGGCAACGTCGCGGTGGACTGCGTGCGGATGCTCGCGCTGACCGCCGAGGAGCTGGCGACCACCGACACGACCCACGAGGCGATCGACGCGATCGTCGGCGCGGGCGTGCGCGAGATCGTCATGCTGGGCCGTCGCGGCCCGGTGCAGGCGGCGTTCACGCCGCCGGAGCTGAAGGAGCTGGGTGAGCTCGCCGGGGCGGACGTGCTCGTCGACCCCGCCGACCTCCAGCTCGATCCTGCGAGCGAGCGCGAGCTGGAGGCCGATCGCGAGCGCGCCCGCCGGAACATGGAGCTGCTGCGGGAGTACGCCGTGCGCGAGCCGGCCGGAAAGCCACGGCGGCTCGTCCTGCGGTTCCTCTCCTCTCCGGTCCGGATTCTCGGCGACGAGCGGGTCGAGGCGCTCGAGGTCGTCCGCAACGAGCTCATGTCGGAGAATGGGCGCATCGCCGCCCGGCCGACGG
Source organism: Gaiellaceae bacterium (assembly GCA_050697615.1). Classification (GTDB taxonomy): domain Bacteria; phylum Actinomycetota; class Thermoleophilia; order Gaiellales; family Gaiellaceae; genus PALSA-600. The sequence goes on along the minus strand of JBOGZX010000174.1, from coordinate 1,038 downwards.
ACGAGACGGAGACGCTCGCCTGCGGCATCGTGCTGCGGAGCGTCGGCTACAAGGGCGTGGAGCTGCCGGGAGTTCCGTTCGACGAAGCGGGCGGGACGATGCCGAACGAGACCGGGCGCGTTCGCGACACCGAGCGCACGTACTGCGCGGGCTGGATCAAGCGCGGGCCGAGCGGCGTGATCGGGACCAACAAGAAGGATGCGGCCGAGACCGTCGAGACGCTGCTCGCCGATGCGCGCGCGGGACGGCTGAGGCGGACGAGCGACAGTCCCTCGCTCGAGGGATTGCTGTCGGAGCGCGGCGTCGACTTCGTCGAGTACGCGGGCTGGCAGGCGATCGACGCGGCCGAGCGGAGCGCAGGGGAGCCGCTCGGGCGGCCCCGGGTGAAGCTCCATACATGGGAGAAGCTCCTGCAAACCGGCAGGATCCCTCCCCCGGGGGACGCGTGACCTTCCGGACGGGCGCACGCTGCGACCGCGATGGTCGAATGTCTCAACTGCGGTGAGCGTCGTGAGCGTCCGGAGTGCGAGTGCCCCCGCTGCACGTACGTGGGCTGGGCCTACGTGACGGACCTGAACGAGTCGCTGCGCAAGCGTCTGCGCGAGCGCGTGCTCTCCGACCGCCGGCTGCGCGTCGCGAGCTAACCTCTTTGCCGTGGGCGACACGGCGCAGCGGCAGGAGCTCTGGGGCGGGGAGACGGCGAAGGCGATCGGAAACTTCCCGGTCTCCGGCGAGCCGATCCCGGTTCCGGTGGCCCGCTGGCTCGGGCGGATCAAGGCCGCCGCCGCCCGCACGAACGCCGAGCTCGGGCTGCTCGACGCGGAGAAGGCGGAGCGCATCGCCGCGGCCGCCGACCGGGTGGCCGCCGGGGAGCTCGACGACCAGTTCCCGATCGACGTCTTCCAGACGGGCTCAGGCACAAGCTCGAACATGAACGCGAACGAGGTCATCGCGACCCTTGCGGGCGAGGGCGTCCACGCGAACGACGACGTGAACATGGGCCAGTCGTCGAACGACGTCTTCCCCTCCGCCGTGCAC
>JBOGZX010000173.1:0-1504 GCA_050697615.1 Gaiellaceae bacterium | reverse complement strand
GTCGGTCACGCGCCCTCCACTTCCGTCGCCGTCTCGCCCGGCTCGACGACCTCGTTCTCGGGCGCCTCTGCGACCTCGGCCGCCGTCGGCGACTCCTCCTGCGGCTCCGCCTCTTCCGCCTGCGCTGCGCGGCCGCCGTTGCGCGGCGCCTTCAGCTCGCCTTGCGAGACCCGCTGCTTGCCCGCCTCGATGCCGTCGGCGATCGCCTTGACGACGAGCGCACACGAACGGATCGCGTCGTCGTTCCCCGGAATGACGTAGGCGGCCTCGTCCGGATCGCAGTTCGTGTCGACGAGCGCGATCACCGGCAGGCCGAGCCGCCGCGCCTCGCGTACCGCGAGCTGCTCCTTGCGCAGGTCGACGATGAAGATCGCCTCGGGCTGCCGCCGCATGTCGGCGACGCCGCCCAGGTTCGCCTCGAGCTTCTCCAGCTCGGCCTCCATCGAGATGCGCTCCTTCGCGGGCAGCAGGCCGAGCTGGGCCTCCTGCTTCAGGGCGCGCAGCTCGTGCAGCCGCTGGATCCGGTCGGAGATCGTCCGCCAGTTCGTCAGCAGGCCGCCAAGCCAGCGGTTGTTCACGTACGGCATCCCGACGCGGCGCGCCTCGTCGCGGACGGCGTCCTGCGCCTGCTTCTTCGTGCCGACGAAGAGGATCGAGCCGTTCCGCTCGGAGACCGCCTTCGCGAAGTTGTAGGCCTCGTCCAGGAGCTGCTGGGTCTTGGTCAGGTCGATGATGTAGATGCCGCCGCGCTCGGTGAAGATGAAGCGCTTCATCTTCGGGTTCCAGCGGCGGGTCTGGTGGCCGAAGTGAACTCCGGCCTCCAGGAGGTCCTTCATGGAGACGACGGGCATCGAGGCCCCTTTCTGAGGTTGATCAACGGGTGCGTCCGGCGGGGCCTCGGCGGAGCCGGCTCGAGCGCCGGCCACCGTCCACCGCGGTGATCCCACCGGTTCGAAGGAACCGGACGCCCGCATGGTAGCCGCCGATCGCTAGCGAAGTGTCGCGAGATAGCGCGCGAGCTCGTCGGGCAGCTCCGAGCGGGTCTCGACCCGCTCGCCCGTGAACGGGTGCGGGAACGAGAGCTCCGACGCGTGCAGGAACTGGCGCGCGAGCAGCGGGTCCCGGACGCCGTACACCGGATCCCCGACGACCGGCAGATCGACCGCCGCGAGGTGGACGCGGATCTGGTGCATACGCCCTGTCTCGAGGCGGACGCGCAGCAGCGCCAGGTCGGGCCACAGCCGCTCCACCTCGAAGTTCGTGAACGCCTCCCGGGGCGAGTCGCTGTCGAGCGAGACCCGGGTCGGATCGCCGCGGTCGCGGCCGATCGGCGCCTCGATCCGGCCGCTGCGCGATCCGGGGCGGCCGTGGACGAGCGCGAGATACGTCCGCTCGAACGCCCGCCGGCGGATGAGCTCCTTGAGCCGGCGATGGGCCTCCTCCGACCGCGCGAGCGCGAGCAGCCCCGACGTGTCGCGGTCGAGGCGGTGCACGATCCCCGGCC
>JBOGZX010000172.1:0-3933 GCA_050697615.1 Gaiellaceae bacterium | reverse complement strand
GCCCTGGGCTTTGCGAACCGGCACGAGGTCAGGCTTGCACGGATGCCGATGTTCTTCTCGTGGGGCAAGGCGCAGCGCGAGCTCGGGTACGAGCCCGGGCCCGTCGATGCGGCGCTCGCGCAGGCCGTGCAGGAGGCGCTGGCCTTGGAGGTGGGGCAGCTCGCCCCGCGCTACGCGACGAGCCGGCTCGAGAGCCGCAGGGCTGCGCGTCCGAGCAACGCACCCGCGATGCCGTCGAGGAGGTAATGGTTGGCGGTGGCGAGGACGGTGAAGGCCACCGCGGGCGGATAGGCCGGCGCCGCCGCCCGGAGCCAGCGCGACCGACCCGTCCCGCGGATCGCCGCGGCGACGACGACGGCGTAGGCGAGGTGGATGCTCGGCATCGCCCCGATCGGGCAGTAGAGCTTCGACACGAGCCCCGAGTCGAGATCGAGCCCCGCCTCCGCGATCGTGTCCACCAGGTGGTCGAGCTTGCGGGGCGGCGAGGCGGGGAACAGCAGGTAGACGGGTTGCGCTCCGGCGGTCGCAAGCGCCACGGCGGTGCGGTAGCGGAAGAAGGCGGGGTCGCCGCGGCGGTAGAGGTCGGCGAGCCAGCCCACCGTGAGCCCCACGTTGAGCGTCATGTAGGCGCCGTTCAGCACGGTGAGCAGTCGCTTGCGCGGAAGCAGGATGCGCTGCACCCGCGGCTCCACGTGGAGGCCCAGTCGCCGTTCCAGGTCGACGATCCGGGCGGCGTTGCGATCGGCGCGACGCCGGCCGTCGTCGTTGTAGACGGCGGCGCGGACGCCGAGGTAGAGCGCGTACACGCCCAGTCCGAGCGCCACCTCCCGCCGTCCGGAGAACCGGCTCACGCCGCGCTCTCCGTGAGCGCGCGTTCGTAGAGCGCCAGGATCCGTTCGGCGACGCGCGGCCAGGCGAGCGACTCCGCCCGCGCGCGGGCCGCGGCCCCGAGTCGCGCCCGCAGCGACGAGTCCTCGAGCAGCTCGCGCAGCGCGGCGGACAGCGCGACCGGGTCGCGAGGCGGCACCAGCCGGCCGCAGTCGGCTCCGACGAGGTCGCGGTACCCGCCGACGTCGCTCGCGACGACGGGCACTCCGGAGGCCATCGCCTCGGCGAGGACGAGCCCGAAGCTCTCGCCGCCGAGGGACGGCGCGCAGAGGACGTCGGCCTCGAGCAGGAGCCGCGTGCGCTCCGCGTCGCTGACCCGTCCCTCGGCGCTGACGCGGCCGGCGCCGGGAGAGCCTCCCGCCGAGGCGAGGTCGGCTTCGTCGGGGCCGACGAGCTCGAGTCGCGTAGGCGACGGTAGCGATCCGAACGCCTCGAGCAGCACCGGCAGGCCCTTGCGCGGCTCCGCTCGACCGACGAACAGGACGGTGCGGCCCGGGTCGCGGTGCACGTGAGCCTCGCGTGGGACGTCGACGCCGTTCGGGACGATCTCGTACGTGCCGGGGCAGATGCGGGCCACGTGGTCTCGCGCCGCCGCCGAGACGGCGGTGCGCACGCGGAGGCGTGCGAGCGCGCGCCTGCTCAGAGGGGCGAAGACCCGGTACCAGCGGGCCGTGCGCGCAGACATGTGGAACGTGCCGACGAGCGGCGCCCGCGCGGTGAGAAGAGCCGTGAGGCACGTGAACGGGATCATCGGCTCGTGCAGATGGACCACGTCGTAGCCGCCGGCGCGGAGCAGCGCGAATGTTCGGGCGGCCGCCGTCGGCAGCAGGGCCACGTGCTGCACCGAGCCGTTGTCGGAGATGGGGATGCTGCGGCCGAGGGGAATGATTCCGTCGCGGGACGCGCCGCCGTCCGCGGGTGCGAGCACGTCGACGTCGACGCCGGCCGCGCGGAGCGCCCGCGCGAGCCCGCTCACGTGCGTCCGGACGCCTCCCGGATACGACCACGAGTACGGGCAGACCAGTGCGACGCGGCGAGGTGTCACGGCGAATGCGCCTCCGCCGTCTCGCGCAGGTCGTTCTGCACGGCGCCGACCGTCGGAAGGAATGCGATCGCCGGCACGATCGGCAGCCAGAACGAGAAGATGCGGTAGACGGCGACCGAGAGCAGCGAGACCGCCAGCGGCAACCCGGCGAGGTGCAGGGTGAAGGTGAGGGTCGCGTCGACGCCGCCCGCTCCTCCGGCGGGCAGGGGAATCGCCGTGATCACGTAGCCGGTCGCGTAGGCGAGGATGAGCAGATCGGGGGCGACGTGGTAGCCGAAGGCCCGTGCGGCCGCGTACAGGGTCAGCAGGTCTCCGGTCCAGTAGACGGGATACCCCACGAAACCGGCGGGATAGCGCAGCGGGTTGCCGAGGATCCGGCGCACGATCAGCAGCCCGCCCACAGCCTCGGCGAACGCCGCCCGCCCCTTGTCGAGGAGCCAGTGAGCAGCACGAGCGGCTCGGCTCCGGCTGCCGGCCCCGCGTCCGACCTCGGGGGACGTCGCGAGCCGCTCGCCGCGTGCGGGCGCGCTCACCCAGACCGCAGCGAGCACGCAGGCGGGGACGACGACGAGCCAGGCGATGCACATGGCGAGCGGGGCGTGGGCCTGGCGCAGTCCCAGCGCGATCGCACCGGAGATCGCTGCGAAGCCCGCCAGCCAGGCCCACTCGAGCGTGTTCAGGGCGAGCACGCGCCGGACCGCCTGGTGCGTCCGCACGCCCGCACGCCTCAGCGCCCAGAAGTCGACGGCGAGGCTTCCCGCGGACGATCCGACCGCGAATGCGCCGAAGCCGATTGCGACGACGCGGATGATCGTCCAGTACCTCAGCTGCGGGCCGCCGTGGACGCGCGCCACGTCGCGGTAGGCGAGGACGTAGCCGGCGTAGGCGAAGATCTCGCCGAGCAGGAGCACCGGGAACCAGGCGCGGTTCGCGCGCCTCAAACCGTCGAGGAGGTCGCCCCAGTGGGCCACGCGGCCGATCAGCGCGTAGGCGCCGCCGGCGAGCACGAGCGACAGCCCCACCGTCAGCAGCGCCCTGCGTTTGTCGAAGGTGAGGTTGCCGCCGGGCGGCCCCTCCGCCTCCCCGGAATCGGCCGTCACCGTGCGAGCGATGTCCACGCGGGAGGCGCCATCTTCCCATCGAGTTTCCCGTGCCGCCGAGCGGCCAAACGGTCTCGCTCGCGCGCGCGAACGGCGGTGGGGCGAGGTAAGGACGCCGCCTCCTTCGTCACTAAGACCCATACGACGACGGCGAACACGAGGAGAACGCAGAGATGCACGTCGACACCGAGCACCGCGTCGCCGAGACCCGCGAGAGCGAGCTCACGTTCGACGCGACGGAGGAGGGGCCGTGATGGAACGCCCCCGTCCCGAGAATCTCCTCGCGCTCCTCCTCGGGCAACCCGGCCCGGAGGTCGGCTGCGACGACTGCTTCGCCGAGCTCGACCGCTACGTCGAGCTGGAGCTCGCCGGTGTCGACGCCGACGACGTGCTACCCGGCCTCCGTGCGCATCTCGACGGCTGCCCCGCCTGCCGGGACGAGTACGAGAGCCTCCTCGTCCTCGCGGCCCGGGGCGCGTCCGCCGGCTAGGCGAGCCGCGCCCAGACGTTCTGGAGCAGACGGTCCGTCTGCGGCCAGAGCAGGATCTGGCCGCCGAAGTTGAGCGCGCCCGCCGAGAAGACACGGGCGCCGCTCGTGTGCTCGTAATAGGTCATCTCCGCCGACCGCCCCGGGCCGAAGAGATCGGGGATCGTCGCGAGCAGCGTCGTTCCGGCCGGCGACGACGGCTGCCGCGCGTCGATCTCGATCCCGTAGAGGCCGAACTGGGAGCCGTTCCCGAGTCCGGTGCCCTCGAAGGCCCAGGGCGCCACATCGGCTCCCATGACGGTGAACGGGGCGTGCCGCTCGCCGCGGTCGCTCGCGATGTACTGCACGCCGCAGAGCGCGGCCTCCGGCCGTCCCAGCTTGCGCCACTCCTCGATGAGGTGCAGGCGCTCGCC
>JBOGZX010000171.1:0-6699 GCA_050697615.1 Gaiellaceae bacterium | reverse complement strand
GTCCTCGGCGGCTGCGCGGCCGTCGAGCAGGCCGCGAGCAACGCCGGCCAGAGGATCACCGTCCCGTTCGCGCCGGGGCGCACGGACGCCTCGCAGGAGCTCACCGACGTGGAGTCGTTCGCGGTGCTCGAGCCGACCGCGGACGGGTTCCGCAACTACATCCGGGCTGACGAGCCGCTGTCGCCGGAGACGAGATTGCTGGACCGGGCGTACATGTTGACGCTGACCGCTCCCCAGATGACCGTGCTCGTCGGCGGCCTGCGCGCCCTGAACGCCAACTTCGAGCAGTCGAAGCACGGCGTCTTCACCGAACGGCCCGAGGCGCTGACCAACGACTTCTTCGTCAACCTGCTCGACCTGGGCACGGAGTGGAGGCCGTCGGACTCGGGCGTCTACGAGGGTCGCGACCGCGCGACCGGCGAGATCAAATGGACGGCGACCGCCGTCGACCTCGTCTTCGGCTCGCACGCCCAGCTACGAGCCCTCTCGGAGGTCTACGGGGCCGACGACTCACAGGAGACGTTCGTCCACGACTTCGTCGCCGCGTGGACCAAGGTGATGAACCTGGACCGCTTCGACCTCGCCTGATCTCATTCCGGCTGGCACCCGGAGGCGGCAGACGACCCACCCTGGCGCCAGAGACCGAGCCCTGCGTTGGGGATCGCGACGAACGGCCTGCCGTCGCGGTCGACGCCTGGCCCGAGCTCCGGCCGGCTGCCCGCGCCGAACCGTTCGTGCGCGTCTTCGGCCGACAGATACTCGAAGCCGACCCCCTCGATGTCGGCGCGGCCGAGGCCGGGGCCGGGGCAGTAGCGAACCGTGAAGCGGCCCTCGGTCGATCCGTGGATCAGGTGTGCGACGGCGGCGAGGTTGGCGGCGAGCTCCGGGTCCTCCTTCAGCGCCCGCAACGCCGCGTCGCGGCCCCGGTACCCGTGCCGCCGGATCAGCGCGTCGACGACCTCGTCCTCGCCGAAGCGGTCGACTCCCGGAGCGAGAACGACGAGCTCGCCGCCGTCCGCCATCGCCAGTCGCGTTCGGTAGATCGCCTTGTTGGCGAGCCAGGTCGACGGGAACTCCATCGGGTGCAGGTACGCGACGCAGACCTCGAACGGCTCGGGAACCGTCGTGATGTTGACGTCGGCGGAGAACTCCGCCGCGGCCGCGAACGCCGCTCCGCCGCTCGAGCCGGTGCCGCCCTCCCCGGCGAACAGGCCGCGCAGGACGCCTCCCTCGCCGGCCGCCTCGACGACGGTCAGCACGAAGAGCGTCCGGCAGCGCGGTGCGAGAAACCGGTCGAAGCCGAGGTCGATCAGCCGGCGCACCGGCGAGTCGACCCGGCCGAGCGTCTCCTCGATCCCGTACACCGCGCTGATCAGATGGGTGCGCTGGATCGTGTCGCGCCCGCCCAGCCCGATGCACAGGTGCTTCGTGTAGCCGCCGAAGCCGGCCACCTCGTGCGGCACCACCTGGCCCGCGGCGACCACGAGATCGTAGGCACCGCCGACGAGCGCGGAGTTGACGGTGACCGGCAGCGAGAGCCCGAGCGGCCGGCCGACGATCGCGTCGACCTCGTCGACCTCGATCTCGCCGATCGTGGTGACGTCGTCGCGCCAGCGGTGCTCCAGGAGCCGGTCGGCGCGTATGCCGTCGCCGAAGAGCATCCGGCTCTCCTCCGGGCCGAGCGGTCGGTGCGTACCGAGCGCGGGCATCAGGTCGACGTCGACCCCCTGCGCGCGCAGCGCGCGGTCGAGGTGCGCCGCGACCGTGCCGCCGCGAGAATGGAGGCGCGTGTGATCGGGCGGCACGACCAGCACGCGCCGGACGCCTCCGGCGACCACCTCGCCGGCGATCCGGTCGAGATGGTCTCCCAGCTCGGCGGCCGAGAGCTCGTGGCCACGGCCGCCCACGGCGAGCAGCGGGATCGGTTCTCTAGACACCGCTGAACGCGTCGAAGCCACCGTCGATCGGCAGCACGACGCCGGTGACGAAGGACGCGGCGGCGCTCGAGAGCCAGACCACGGAGCCCGCGACCTCGGCGGGGTCGCCGAACCGACCGGCAGGCGTGCGGGCGATCACCGTGGCGCCGCGAGGCGTCGGCGTCCCGTCCGGGTCGAGGAGGAGCGCACGGTTCTGCTCGCCGAGGAAGAAGCCGGGCGCAACGGCGTTGACCCGCAGGCGCCCGTCACTCGCGCGGCCGAGCTCGACCGCCAGCCACCGCGTCAGGTTGTCGACGGCCGCCTTTGCGACGCCGTACCCGACGACCCGCGTCATCGCCCGCCGCGCCGCCATCGAGGAGAAGTTGACGATCGACCTGCCGCCCGCGGGGAACGGCTCGGCGAGCATCGCTGGCCCGAAGACCCGGATCGGCAGAAGCGTTCCCCGCAGATTCAGCGCCAGCACGTCGTCCAGCGCGTCGAGCGGGAGCTCGAAGAACGAGCGCTCGCCGACGGTCGCGTCCGGCACGTTGCCGCCCGCCCCGTTCACGAGGATGTCGATCCGGCCCCATCGCCGGACCGCCGCAGCCCGCGCCGACTCGAGCCGCGCGACGTCGAGCACGTCCGCCGGCAGCGCATGGACGTCACCGTCACCGTCGTCGCGCAGCTCCTCGGCGAGAGCCTCCGCGCGATCGACCGAGCGGGCAAGCAGACCGACCGCCGCGCCCGCCGCGTGCAGCCCTCTCGCGACCGCACCGCCGAGGACGCCCGTTGCTCCGGTGACGACGGCGACCCGTCCTTCGAGTGACCCGCTCACGGTTCGTCCGATCGTCGCACGTATCCTCGCCCTGTGCCGGACCTCGTCGCGATCGGCGAGATCATGCTCGACGTGGAGGCGCCGCCGCTCGTGGACGGTGCCGCAGTCCACGGAGCCGTGCGGGTTCGGGCCGGCGGGACCGCGGTCAATGCTGCGCTCGCCGCGCGTGCGATCGGGGCGTCGGCGGCGGTCGTCGGACGCATCGGGGCGGACGCCGCGGGCCGGATCGTTCGCGAGGAGCTCGCCGCGGCGGGCGTCGAGGCGTGGCTGGTCGAGGACCCGGCGCTCCCGACCGGGACGTTCCTGGAGGCGGGTGAAGCCGTCGCGGCCGACCGCGGCGCGAGCGGAGCGCTCGCCCCCGGGGACCTTCCGGAGCGGATCGAGGCGGGCGTGGTGATCGTCTCCGTGTACGCGCCGGAGCCGGTCGCACGGGCGGCTGTCCGGCAGGCCGAGGCGGAGTGGGTGCTCGGTCCCTGCGGGAACGCCTACGTCGGCCCGGAGCGGCCGACGAACGGCTACCGGCTGGTGTGCGTGACCGCGGGGCCAGAGGGGGCGACGGCATGGCTCGACGGAGCCGAAGAGCACCGCCGCCCCGACGAGCGGGTGCCGGGACGCGCGACCGGCGCGGGGGATGCGCTCGCGGCCGGGCTGTTGCTGGGGCTCGGGCGCGGCCTGCCCCTCGGCGATGCGCTCGAGCTCGGCTGCGAGCTCGGGCTCGCGGCGGCGCGAAGGCGCGACCGGACACTCGGCCCGCGTCCATGAGCAGCGCCTCGACCCGGATCGCCCAGGATCGGCTCCGCTACTCCTTTGCTCCGCTGCCTCCGGAGCGATGGGGAATCGCCGAACGGTCGGGCCGCGCGGAGCAGCAGGCGGCGTGCGCGCCGGGGACTGCGCCGATGAGTTCCGTGCGCGCACGCCGTCTTCAGGGACATGACCGAACACCTGAGTTCCCGAACCCGCTGGCTGGCACTGATCATCCTCTGCGTGGGCGACCTGATGATCGTCGTCGACACCACCGTGGTGAACGTCGCGCTGCCGTCGATCCGCAGCGACCTCGGCTTCTCGCAGACATCGCTCGCCTGGGTCGTGAACGCGTACATGCTCACGTTCGGCGGCTTCCTGCTGCTCGCCGGGCGCTTCGGCGACCTGTTCGGCCACCGGCGCCTGTTCCTGGTCGGTACCACGGCCTTCACCGTGGCCAGCCTCGTCTGCGGCATCTCGACGACGAAGGGCATGCTCGTCGCGGCACGGGCGGTGCAGGGGCTCGGCGGGGCGGTCGTCTCCGCGGTCGCGTTCTCGCTGATCGTCGTGCTCTTCACCGAGCCGTCCGAGCGCGCGAAGGCGATGGGCGTCTTCGGCTTCGTCATGTCGGGCGGTGGCAGCATCGGCGTGCTCGCGGGCGGTGTCCTCACCGACCTCGTCGGCTGGCACTGGATCTTCCTCGTCAACCTGCCGATCGGCGTCGTCGTCACCGTCGCCGGCCTGAAGCTCCTGCCGGCCGTCCACACGGGCGCCGAGCGGACGCGCCTCGACCTCCCCGGTGCCGCCGCGATCACCGGCGCGATGGTGCTCGCCGTCTACGCGATCGTCAACGGCAACACCGCCGGCTGGACCTCCGTGCAGACGCTCGGCCTGCTCGCGGCCGCGGCGGTCGTCGCCGCCGCGTTCGTGGCGTGGGAGGCCCGGGCCGATGCTCCCCTGATGCCGCTCGGAGTCTTCCGCCACCGCAACCTGAGCGTCGCCAACGTCGTCGGCATCCTCTGGGCCGCCGCCATGTTCGCGCTGTTCTTCCTCTCGGCGCTTTACCTGCAGCTCGTGCTGCACTACAGCCCGCTCGAGGTCGGGCTGGCGTTCCTGCCGGGCAACCTGATCATGATGGCGTTCTCGCTCGGACTGTCGGCGAAGCTCGTCATGCGGCTCGGCTTCCGCGCGCCGCTCGCGTTCGGCCTGACCGTCGCGGCGTTGGCGCTCTTCTGGTTCGCGCGCGCGCCGGTTCACGGCTCGTTCCTGGTCGACGTGCTGCCCGCGATGATCCTGATCGGGATCGGCGGCGGGCTCGCCTTCAACCCGGTGCTGATGGCCGCGATGAGCGACGTCGAGCCGAAGGACGCCGGCCTCGCCTCCGGCATCTCGAACACGGCCTTCATGATGGGCGGCGCGCTCGGCCTCGCCGTGCTCGCGAGCCTGGCGTCGTCGCGCACGCATCACCTCACAGCCGGCGGTCAGGGCACGCTCGCGGCGCTCACAGGCGGCTACCACGCCGCCTTCGCGCTCGGCGCGCTGTTCGCGCTCGCCGCCGCCGCGCTCGGCGCGATCTTTCTGCGCACCCGCACCGCCGCGGCGAACACGCACACCGAGCCGGCGCTCGAGGGAGCGGGCTGAACCGCCGTCTCGAGCTAGCTCTCCTGCCGTAGGAGCTCGGCGAGCTCGGCGTGACCGCCGAGCTCGGCCCAGCCCGCGGGTGGGCCGTCGTGCAACGCGTCGCGGACCGTGGGGTCCGCGCCCAGCTCGAGGAGCGCCGCGACCGCCTCCCCGCGCCCGGCCTGCGCGGCGAGGTGGAGGGCCGTCACGCCCTCGCCGTGCTCGGGGCCGCCGAACGTTGCGCGGCGGTTCACGTTCGCGCCGAGCTCGACGAGCGTGCAAATGGACGCGACCCGTCCGTTGGCGGCCGCCCAGATCAGCGGGGTTCCGCGGTATGGATCGGCATCCACCCGCGCGCCGAGGTCGACCAGGAGCCGCAGAGCCTGAACCCGGTCGGCCTTCGCCGCCCACACGAGGGCCTCGTCGAGGATCTCCTGCGGATCGTTCGAGGACCGCCACGCCGGGAACCCGCCGTGAGGTCGGTAGAACTCCCGCTCCGCGCCGGCCCGCGACGTCCCGGCGAGCTCCCGGATCGAGTCCAGGTCGCCGAGACCCGCGGCGACCCTCAGGTTGCGCGGCTCGCGGCCGAGCAGCCCCACGACCTCGCGGTGCCCCCAGAACAGCGCCGCGACGAGCGGCGTGCCGCCCGCGCCGCGGGCAGAGATGTCGGTACGCGCGCCCGCGTCGAGCATCGGCTGTGCGAGCTCCCGCCGGTTCGAGTAGCCGGCCTGGTGGAGCTTCGTCCAGCCGTAGTCGTTGCCGCGGTTCGGGTCGGCGCCGCGCTCGAGGAGCAGGCGGACGAGCTCGAGACGATCCGCCATGCCGAGCAGGTCGTTGCCGTTCGTGCCGCGTACCTTCACCAGCTCGGGATGTCGATCGAGCAACCCGCGCAGGCGCTCGACATCGCCGTCTTCGATGGCCCGGTAGGCCAGCACGAACGGCGTCTCGGGCAGCGACACGACGTACGCGCGAAGGTTCCGCCAGCTCGCGAAGCCATGCCTTCGGGCAAGCTCGCGGCGCGCCTGGTCGATGCCGATGCCTCTGGTGGTCGCGATCCCGTCCGCACGCCCCTCGTAATACTCGACGTCTCCACGGAACGGCTGCTCGTCGCCGAGCCGCTCGACACCGATCGACTGCGACGTCACGCCGGCCGCCCTCCGGGGCCAAGCGCGGCTGCGGCGTCGCAAACGATCGCGGCGGCGCTCTCCGGGGCCAGGCGGTCGGTGTTGACCACGACGTCGTAGTGAATCGGCAGCTCGCGGTCGACGCCGTAGAAACGCTTCAGGTACGCGGCGCGCCCCCGGTCCGAACGCGCGATCTGCCTCTCCGCCTCCCGCGGGTCGAGCCGCTCCGCTTGCGCGAGGCGCTCCACGCGAACCCCGGGCGACGCCGTGACCAGAGCTCTCAGGACCCCCTCCTCGCCCGCGAGGGCGAAAGCCGCCGCATGCGCGACGATCACGGCCTCGCCCGACGCGCCGGCCTCGGCGATCGCACGCCGGATCAGCGAGCGCACGATCTCCTCGACCGCGCCTCCTGCGACCACGTCGACTCGCAGCCGCGACAGGCCCGAGCGGCGCTGTTCGATCG
>JBOGZX010000170.1:0-1606 GCA_050697615.1 Gaiellaceae bacterium | reverse complement strand
GCCTGCTCGATCACGAGCGGGTCGTGCGTCGAGCAGAGCACGGCCGCGCCCGTCTCGCGGGCCAGCCGGGCCAGGAGCACGGCGACCGCGACCGCGTTCGCCCCGTCGAGCCGCGACGTGGGCTCGTCGGCGAGCAGCAGCACCGGCTTCGCCGCGACGGCCCGTGCGATCGCGACGCGCGCCCGCTCGCCCTGCGAAAGCCGCTCGACGCGTTGCGTCGCCCGCTCGCCGAGCGCGACCGAGTCGAGCGCGGCGAGGGCGGCCGCGCGCGGATCCTGCTCCATGCCGCGCAGGGACAGAGCGAGCTCGACGTTCTCGAGCGCAGAGAGGTGCGGCACCAGTCCTGCCTGCTGGCCCACGTATGCGATCAGCTCGCGACGCAGGCCGGCGCGCCCGGCCCGGTCGAGCCCGGTCAGCTCGCGCCCGTCGACCGTCACGGACCCGCCGTCCGGAAGCTCGAGGCCGGCCAGGAGATGCAGCAGCGTCGTCTTGCCGGACCCGGACGGGCCCGTGACGGCGTGCAGGAGCCCCGCCCTGAACGCGGCGTCGAACGCGTCGAGCACGACCGTGTCGCCGTAGCGCTTGCTCAGCGACCGCACGCCTGCGACCACCCGACCCTCCACGCCCGCGGCGGGGACCGTCGCCGTGCCGGGCTTCCCGCCGGGGGTTCCGACGCCCGCAACGGGGCTGACGAGGACGCCGCCGGCGTCGAGGCGGGCAGTCGCCTTCGCGTCGATTCCCGCGCGCGCCAGCAGTTCCTCGGGCAGCCGCAGCCAGCCGCCGCGACCGACGACGATCGTGTCCTGCTCGGCGCCGTCGCGCGCCCACTCCTCAGAGACCCGCCCGTCGCGGATGCGCACGATGCGGTCGGCGATCCGGGCCGACTCGGGATCGTGGCTGACCACGACCGTCGTGCAGCCGTGCTCGCGCACGAGCTCCGAGAGCACGTCGTACACCTGGCCGGCGGTTGCGCCGTCGAGCTCGCCGGTTGGCTCGTCGGCGAGGAAGATGCTCGGCCGGTGCGCGAGTGCCGCGCACAGGGCGACGCGCTGCTGCTCGCCGCCCGACAGCTGCCCCGGCCGCCGCTCGCGCTTCCCGCCGAGCCCCACCCGCTCGAGCAGCTCGTCGGCCCGGCGCAGGCGGCCGGCGCGGTGCGCGCCCTGGAGGCCCAGCTGCAGCGCCACCAGCTCGCGCGCAGTCAGCTCGGGTGCGAGCGCGCGAGCGTAGTGCTGGTCGGCGTAGCCGAGTAGCGACGAGCGGTAGCGGGCGAGGCGCCGGCCGGCCAGCTTGCCGACGTCCTCGCCGTGGATGCGAACGACACCCGCCGACGGGCGCTCGAGCCCGGCGAGGATGCGGAGCAGCGTCGACTTGCCGGAGCCGCTCGGTCCCAGCACGGTCAGCACCTCGCTCTCCGCGACGCCCAGCGAGAGCCCCTGCAGCGCCGCCGCGTCTCCCTCGGGAGTCGAGTGCACCCGGAACACGTCCTTCACTTCGATCGCCGCACCGTTAATCCCCGCTCCAGCCCCGGCGAAGCCGGGGCCTCCGCTCCCGTGAGCTCCGTCGAGCCTACGCTCACTCATGCCGCGGCCTCGGCCGCCCGCGCGGG
>JBOGZX010000169.1:0-4082 GCA_050697615.1 Gaiellaceae bacterium | reverse complement strand
GAGGAGAGCGCCGCGGAGTAGGCGAATCTTGCGTCGACCTGGCCCGTCGACTTTACTGAGTACGGGTGCACCGAAGGCAAACCGGCTATTCATGCCGTGGGTGTCGATCGTGCTCACGACGTTCTGGACGCGGCTGCTCTACCTCGACGACCCGGAGACCCTCGACGCGAAGCTCGGCAAGGCCGCGAAGGAGGCCTCGGACGAGCTGAGCGCGATCGCGCTCCGCTACGCGGTGATCGACGGCAAGGAGCTGTCGGTCGCCAAGGAGGCGGCCCACACGCACCCGCTCTAATCCTCGAGCCGCCTGAGCGCCTTCGAGAGCGACTGTCGCGTCGTCGGTAGGTCCGCGTGGACGTCGCCGAGCGTGCGGACGCGCTCGAGCACCACGGCCATCGTGTAGGTCCCCGGGTCGAGCTTCGCGTCGACCTCGTCCCACGCGAGCGGTGTCGAGACGGGAGCGTTCGGCTTCGGCCGCACCGAGTAGACGGACGCGATCGTCTTCCCCTCGCCGTTCTGGTTCGCGTCGATCAGCACGCCGCGCCGCCGCGACTTCGACCACTCGGTCGTGGCGAGCTTCGGGTGCGTCCGCGCGACCGCACCCGCGGCGACCTCGGCGAACCTGCGCGTGTCCTCGTACGTCGAACGGCGGTCGAGCGGGACGAGGACGTGGAAGCCCTTCCCACCCGACGTCTTCGGGAACGAGACGAGCCCGAGCGAGTCGAGCAGGCTCTTCAGGATGAGCGCCACCTCAATCGTCTGCGTCCACGGCACGTCCGGAGTCGGATCGAGGTCGAAGAGCACGAAGTCGGGCCGTTCCGGCCGGTCAGTCCGCGAGTACCAGGTGTTCATGTCGATGCAGCCCATGTTCGCCATCCAGAGGAGCGCCAGGTCGTCGTTCACGACCGGGAAGTCGATCCACTTCCTCGTGCGCCTGGGCTCGCGCGTCGAGACCTGAGCGCGGAACCGCGGAATCCAGTCGGGCATGTGCGCGGGCGCGTCCTTCTGGAAGAACGCCTTGCCGTCGATGCCGTCGGGATAGCGGCGCATCGTGAACGGGCGGCCCTTCAGGTGCGGGACGAGCACGGGGGCGACGGCCTCGTAGTAGGCGAGCAGATCGCCCTTCGAGATCCCCTCCGCAGGCCAGTACAGCTTGTCCGGGTTCGAGATGCGCAGCTCGCGGCGGCCGCGCCGAACGACACCTTGTAACAGACTGTTACTAACGGGTTCCGGTTCCTCGCGCACGACGTCGGCGGCAGCCTTGTCCTCGCGGACTCCCTGGTAGACCGGGTGGCGGAGGTGGCCGTCGTGCGTCCACTCGCCGAACCGCACCTGCGCGACGAGCCGCGGCTCCACCCACTGCACGTCGCCCTTGCGGGCGCGCGGCATCTTCGGCGCGACCGGGAACGGGGAGGTGTCCCGGCGAAGCGGCTTCAGGAGCCCGAGCAGCTTGCGGATCTCGGCGTCGTCGAAGCCCGTGCCGACGTTCCCGACGTAGCCCAGCTCGCCGTCCTCGACGACCCCCAGCACGAGCGAGCCGAAGGTCGCCGCACGGCGCCCCGAGCCGCGCGTGTAGCCCGCGACGACGAACTCCTGCTCGCCGACCACCTTGATCTTCAGCCACTCGCGGGAGCGCCTGCCGGCGACGTACCGCGAGCCCGCGCGCTTCGCGACGATCCCCTCGAGTCCGCGCTCGGCCGCCGCCTGCAGCAGCGCCTCGCCGTCGTCGAAGTCGTCGGAGTAGAGAACCGTCTCGTTGCGCTCGTCGACGAGCCTCCTGAGCCTGCCCTTCCGCTCCCTCAACGGCAGCTCGGTCAGCAGCTCGCCGTCGAGCGAGAGCAGGTCGAAGACGTAGAAGACGAGCGGTCCAGTCCCCTGCTGCAGCTCCGAGAAGCTCGACCGCCCCGAGGCGGCGAGCCGGCAGATCTCCCCGTCCAGCACGGCGTTCGGGCTCCTCGTCGCCTTCACCACCGCCTTCGCGACCTGGTCGAAGCGGCCGGTCAGGTCGTTGCCCTTCCGCGAGACGAGCCTGCACACGCCGCTCTGCACGTGGGCGAGCGCGCGATAGCCGTCGAACTTCACCTCGAACAGCCAGTCGTCGCCGGCCGGGACGCCCTCTGCGAGCGTCGCCAGCATCGGCGACAGGTCCGGCGGCGGCTGTGCGCTCTCGGTGTCGCGGCGCTTGATCAGCAGCCAGTTCTGCTCCTTGCCGTCGAGGTGAGCGGGAACGAGCGACCACGTGCCGTTCAGCCGGGCGCCGTGGAGGGCGAACGTCAGCCCGCCGTTCCGCTTCTCCTCGAGCAGCTCGTACGTGCCGCTGTCCCAGATCTCGACGCGGCCGGCGCCGTAGGAGCCCTTCGGGATCTCGCCGTGAAAGCTCGCGTACTCGAGCGGATGATCCTCGACGTGCACGGCGAGCGCGCGAGCGCCGGGGTCGAGCGGCACCCCTTTCGGCACCGCCCACGACGCGAGAGCGCCCCCGCGCTCGAGCCGGAAGTCGTAGTGGAGGCGTCGCGCGTCGTGCCGCTGGACGACGAAGATCGGCTGCCCGCCGCGCTTGCCGGGGCCGAAGGGCTCGGGGGTCGCCTTCGGGTCGCGCTTGCGCCGATACTCCGAGAGGCTCACCTACGAAGCTCTGCGCTTCTTCGTCGTCGCGGCCACCGACTGCCGCAGCGCGTTCGTCAGGTCGACCACCTCGCCGCCCTCGGTCGCGGTAAACATCCGCACCGGGAGGGAGACGAGCCCGAACGAGATCGAGCCCGACCAGATCGGACGCGACATGGCGGACATCTTTTCCACAGCGTGGGCGCCGGAAACAGAGGTTTAGCCTCGTGCAGGGCGGAGATGATTGTCTTCGAGCTTCTCCACCTGACGGGGGGTTAGGCGCTCGAGGCCCGCTTCACGGCGGGCCTCGACGCGTTTGAGAGGCTGTTTCACACCCGTTGAAAACCCTGTGGATGATGTGGAAAGCCGGGAGCTCAGGCGAAGACGCCCATGCCGCGGAACTTCGCGCGGCGACGCCGGCGGAGCTCCTCGCCGCTCGTGTCCTCGAGCTCGTGCAGCGACTCCAGGAGAGCCGCCTCGAGCAGCCGAGCCGCCTCGTCGTGGTCCCGCTGGGCGCCGCCCTCGGGCTCGGCCACGATCCCGTCGATCACTCCCAGATCGAGGCAGTGGAGCGCATCCGGCTTGAACGCCGCGGCCGCCTTCTTCGCCTCGCCTCCGTCGCGCCACAGGATCGCCGCGCACCCCTCGGGGGTGATCACGGAGTAGATCGCGTTCTCCTGCATCAGCACCCGGTCGGCGACCGCGATCGCAACTGCGCCGCCGGAGCCGCCCTCGCCGATCACGCACGCGACGGTGGGAACCGTCAGACGAGCCATCTCGGCCTGCGAGCGGGCGATCGCGCCGCCCTGCCCGTGCTGCTCGGCCGCGACTCCGGGATACGCCCCGGGCGTGTCGACGAGCGAGACGACGGGGAAGCCGAAGCGCTCCGCGATCTCCATCACGCGCATCGCCTTGTGGTAGCCCTCGGGGTACGCCATCCCGAACTGGCGGCCGACGCGCTCCTTGACGTCCCGGCCCTTCTGATGGCCGATCAGGGCGATCGTACGACCCTCGAGCGAGCCCAGCCCCGTGACGAGCGCTCCGTCGTCGGCGCGCCCGCGGTCGCCGTGCAGCTCGACCCAGTCGTCGAGGATGCGCTCGGCGTAGTCCATCGTGTACGGCCGGTCGGCGTGGCGGGCGAGCTCGACCGACCGCCAGATCGCCTCGTCGCTCGTGTCCGACTGCAGCCGCTCGAGCTGCCGCTCGAGCCTGTCGGTCTCGCCGTTGACGCGGGCGCCGCGCAGGAGCGGCAGCCGCGAGAGCCCCGACAGGCGGCGGCGCAGGTTCAACTCCTGATCGCTCGAGCTCATGCACGTCCCTCGCCGGCATCGGCTCCCGGGCGGCGGAGCCGCCCTCCGCCGGCGCCTGACGCCGCTGCGTGCACGTCGCCTTCCGGGGCCGTATATCCATACTGTCCCCTCCGGCGCCGCACCCGCAGCGACGCCCGAGGAACCCGCATGGGCCGCAGGGCTGGCAGAGAC
>JBOGZX010000168.1:0-1686 GCA_050697615.1 Gaiellaceae bacterium | reverse complement strand
GAGCACCTCGCCGATCGCGCAGCCGGTCAGGCAGTGCAGGGTCGCCCGGATCGCGGTGCTCGTCGGCGAGGAGGTGTGATGGCGGTCGTTCACGCTTGCTCCTTTCACGGTCGACTTCATATACCCGTATAGGGTATACTGGAACCGCACCTGCGGACAGGAGACACCGATGAGCGAGACGATCACGTACACGGTTCCCGGGATGAGCTGCGAACACTGCGAGGCAGCGGTCACGCGAGAGCTCCGGGCGGTCGAGGGAGTCCGGCAGGTCTCGGTCGATCTCGAGACGAAGCTCGTCACCGTCGGCGGCAGCGTTCTCTCCGACGCCGCGCTGCGCGCCGCCATCGACGCCGCCGGGTACGAGGCGGCGAGCACTTGACCACGGCTGCCCCGCAATCCCCGCACGAGCAGGCCGACCTCGAGCTCGAGGGGATGACGTGCGCCTCCTGCGCCGCTCGGATTGAGCGGAGCCTGAACCGGCTCGACGGGGTGGAGGCCACGGTGAACTTCGCCACCGAGCGCGCGGCCGTCAGCTACGACCCCGCGCGCGTCCACATGGACGACCTGGTCGGCGCCGTCGAGTCGGCCGGCTACCGCGCGCACGAGCACGGCGGCGACCACGACCACGGCGCCGTCGGCCTCGGCCGCAGGCTCGTCGTCGCCGTCGCGCTGACGCTTCCGACGGCGCTGATCGCGATGGTGCCGGCGTTCGAATTCACCGGGTGGCGGTGGGTGACGCTCGCGCTCTCGACCCCGGTCGTCTTCTGGAGCGGCGCCGGCTTCCACCGCGCCGCGATCGCGAGCGCACGCCACCGGGCGGCGACGATGGACACGCTTGTCTCGCTGGGCACGCTCGCCGCCTGGACCTGGTCGACCGTCGTCCTGCTCGCGCGTCTCGACGCGCACGTCTACTTCGAGGTCGCCGCGGTGATCGCGACGCTGATCCTGGTTGGCCGCTACCTCGAGGCGCGGGCGAAGCGAACGAGCGGCGCTGCGATTCGCGCGCTGCTGGAGCTCGGTGCGAAGGACGCCCGGCTCCTGCGCGACGGGGAGGAGATCCAGGTTCCGGTCGACGAGCTGCGGGTCGGCGACCTCTTCGCCGTCCGGCCCGGAGAGAAGATCGCCACGGACGGCGTCGTCGTCGAGGGCGCGTCCGCGCTCGACCGGTCGCTGTTGACGGGCGAGTCGGTGCCGGTCGAGGTGACTTCTGGCGACGACGTCTCCGGGGCGACGCTGAACACCTACGGGCGGCTGGTGGTACGGGCGGAACGCGTCGGCCCGGAGACGGCACTCGCGCAGATCGCGCGTCTCGTCGAGCGGGCGCAGACCGGCAAGGCGCAGGTCCAGCGGCTCGCCGACCGCGTCTCCGCCGTCTTCGTCCCGGTCGTGATCGCGATCGCGCTCGCGACGCTCGCGGGGTGGCTGCTCGCCGGCGCCTCCGCATCGTCGGCGTTCACGGCGGCAGTCGCGGTGCTGATCATCGCCTGTCCGTGCGCGCTCGGGCTGGCCACGCCCATGGCGGTGATGGTCGCCACCGGCAAGGCGGCGACGGCGGGGGTGCTGTTCCGCACCGCGGAGGCGCTCGCACGCCTCC
Source organism: Gaiellaceae bacterium (assembly GCA_050697615.1). GTDB lineage: Bacteria > Actinomycetota > Thermoleophilia > Gaiellales > Gaiellaceae > PALSA-600. The sequence continues at coordinate 92 of JBOGZX010000168.1, read as the reverse complement.
GCCAGGTGGACACGCTCCTGCTCGACAAAACCGGGACCCTGACCCGCGGCCAACCGGCGGTGGTACAGGTCCGCCCCGCCGAGGGCGTGAGC
>JBOGZX010000167.1:0-3710 GCA_050697615.1 Gaiellaceae bacterium | reverse complement strand
GAGCGGGCGAGAGCAAAGATCATGAGGAGGTCGTTGCAATGGGCGGCCGGCGTGTGAACCACTTGCTCCTGCGGCACTTTCTCCCGCTGATCGCGGTTGCGGTTCTGGTCGGGCCGTCGACGGCCCTCGCCGCCGGGCTCGGGCCCGACCAGGCACCTGGCGGAGGCCCGGTTGGCGGCGGTGGGCTGACGCCCGACCCGGCGCCCGCAGCCCCCCGGACGCCGTCGGCGCCGGCGGTCGATTCCCGTCCTGTCTCCGTCGCCCCTGTCGCGGCGCCCGTCTTCCCCCGGACGGTGGAGGCGCCTCCCGTCCCACGCCGCGTGCGCACGACGCGGAAGCACGTGCGACGGGGCGCGGCGCGAAGGCCGGTCGCCAGGCCGGTCCGCATCATCGACGTGATGCCGCTGCGAGTCGACGTGCACCGCGGTCTCGGCGCGGTGCCCGGGCCGCTCCTCGACGACTCGAAGCTGGCGCTTGCCGCGCTCGCGCTGTTCGCTGCCGCCGCAGCCGCGGCGTCGGGAGCCGTACTGGCGTCGAGGGGACGTGAGCCCCTGTGAGGGTGCTCGCTGCCGTCGTGCTCGCGCTCGCGCTGCTGGTCGTGCCGGCGGCGGAGGCGAGCGGGCCGTCGATCACCTACACGGTCACCTCGGGGACGCTCGGCGACAACGGGTGGTACCGCACTCCCGTCAGCGCGCAGATCAACGTCCAAGGCGCGATCCAGTCCGACTGCCCCGCGATCTTCCGCGCCCTCACGAGCAGCGACTTGCTCTCCTGCAGCGCGACCGACGGAAACGCGACGCAGACCTTCCAGCTGCAGTTCAAGATCGACACCGATGCTCCGACCGTCGGCGGCTCGGCGGCCGCCCGAGCCGCCGACTCGAACGGCTGGTACAACCATCCGCTGACCGTCACCTTCGCCGGAGCCGACGCCACGTCGGGGATCGCGTCGTGCACGTCGGCGACCTACGGCGGCCCGGACTCCGGTTCGGCGAGTGTCGTCGGGACGTGTCGGGACAACGCGGGCAACGTCAGCGCTCCGGCGTCGTTTGCGATCAAGTACGACAGCACGCCGCCGTCGGTCTCGGCCGCCGCTGCGCGACCCCCGGATGCGAACGGCTGGTTCGATCATCCCGTCGCCGTCTCGTTCTCGGGCAGCGACGGCGGATCGGGCATCGGGTCGTGTACGGGGAACACGACCTACGGGGGCCCGGACAGCGGCGCCGCGTCGGTCGGCGGCTCGTGCGTCGACCAGGCGGGCAACCGCGCGTCGGCGTCGTTCGCGCTGAAGTACGACGCGACGCCGCCGACCGCGACTGCGACGCTCGCCCGCAAGCCGGATGCGAAGGGCTTCTACACGCATCCGGTCGGCGTGACGTTTGCGGGCACCGATGCGCTCTCGGGTATCGACGGGTGCACGGCCGCGCAGATCTACTCGGGTCCCGACAGGATCGCGGCGCGCGTCGACGGGACTTGCCGCGACAACGCGGGAAACTCGACGTCCGTGTCTGCATCGCTCCGCTACGACTCGACCGCACCGCGTCTCGGCGACGTCGCCGTCACGGTCGGCGACGGGAGCGCCACGCTGAGCTGGCGGCAGCCGCGCGATACCAGCGCGGTGACGGTCACCCGCACTCCGGGCCGTTCGGGAGCCCACGCCTCTGCGGTTTACCGCGGCCGCACGCCGCACTTTCGCGACGCCGGTCTGCGCGCAGGCGTGGCGTACCGCTACACGCTGACGAGCAGCGACGAAGCCGGCAACGAGGCGAGAACGGTGATCACCGCCGACGTCCGTGCGCTGTACGCTCCCGCTCCCGGAGCTCGCGTGAAGGCCGGCGGCAGGCTGGCGTGGGTGGCGAAGAGGGGCGCGAGGTACTACAACCTTCAGATCTTCCGGAACGGTCGCAAGGTGATGACCACGTGGCCGGTCATGCACAGCTTCAGGTTGCCGCGCAGGTGGACGTTCGACGGGCACGCGCAGACCCTCCGTCGCGGCACGTACCGCTGGTACGTGTGGCCCGGCATCGGGATGCGCTCGAGGGCGCATTACGGCCGCCTCCTCGGCGGCAGCTTCTTCCGCGTCCGGTAAGCGTTCGACTTACATGCTTGCAGCCGTGACCTCGAGCTCCGTCCGGCTCAGCACGGCTCGCCCCTGTGAGTCGACCGCGCGCGCGGTGATCCTCGTTCGACCGGGTCTGGACGGGACGCCCGCGATCGTTCCGTCGGCCCCGAGCTGCAGACCGGTCGGCAGCGTGCCGCCGACGAGCTTCCAGGTGTACGGCGCGGTGCCGCCGGCCGCCACGAGACGTGCGGCGTACCTCCGGCCGACATGGGCGGTGGGGGGCGGCGGCGAGACGACGACGACCTGCGGCGGCGGGGCCAGGAGCTCCCTCAGCGCGGTGTGCAGCAACGTCGCGAACCCGACGCCGCCGTTGTAGTACAGGTGGATCCCGTCGTTCTGGAACCAGTCGGGGTGATCGCGCGAGTAGTCGTTCCAGTCGACGAGGGCGACCTCCGGATGCCGGCGTGACGCCGCGAGCAGATCGGCGTTCATGCTCACGTACGACTGGTGAGCCTCGCGGAGCGTCGCCCAGAGGATGTGCTTGACGCCGGCCGCGAGCAGCGCGTCGATCGACTGCTCCACGCTTTGCGCGAACGTCTGCTGGTAGTCGTTGTAGCCCACTTCGACAACGACCGTTGGCCCGAGCTCGGTGCCGTACTGACGGACGACGTCGAGCAGCGTCGGCACCTCGCCGCCCTCGAAGGGGCAACTTTGACCCGTCAGCCGCCGGCAGACGCCGATCTGCATCCAGACGTCGAAGCCGTTTTCGAGGATCTGCAGCGGCGCGGCGTTCCAGAGCACCTGCGTCAGCACCGAGTCGCCGATCACGGTCACGTGGGGGCGAGCCGGGGCTGCGGCGGAAACGGCGGGCATGCCGTGCGCAGGCATCGGCGAAGCGGCCGCCTCGGGCGCGGTGGCGGCGAGCACGGCGAACAACGCGAGGGAGGCTCCTCGGCGCATCGCCGGAGCGTAACAACCGTTCCCGGACACCCGCGTCGGCCGTCCGTGCCTGGAAAGATCGCGGCTACGATCGAGTCCGATGGGCCGCGCTCTGCTCACGATCGCGGCTGCGGCGGCCGTCGCGATCGCCCTCGGCGGCCGCGCCGAGGCCGCTTCCCGGGCGGCGCGCCTGCAGCACGTGACCTTCATCGGCGACTCGGTCGCGACTGCCGTCTCGCTCGACACGTACGCCCGGAGCATCGTCAGTCAGGGCGTCGACCTCGACCTCGAGACGCAGGCATGTCGCCGGCTCGAGGATCCGAGCTGTCCTCCGGGTCCGCCCACCACGATCGAGTTGATCAGGAGCCTCGGCGCGAGCGTCGGCCCGAACGTCGTGATCTCCGTCGGCTACAACGACTACGCGAATCGCTACGCCGCCGAGATCGGCGACACCCTCCGCGCGCTCGACGCCGCGGGCGTCAAGCGGATCTTCTGGCTCACCCTGCGCGCTGCGCATCATCCCTATATCGCCATGAACGCCGAGATCGCGGCGGCTGCGGCGGCACACCCGGGGATGACCGTGATCGACTGGAACGCGTACTCGCGCAGCCATCCCGACTGGTTCCAGGACGACGGCCTCCACCTCGTCGCGGGCGGCGAGATCGCGATGGCGAAGCTCGTGCACGCCAGGCTCCTCGCCGCGGGCGTCGCC
>JBOGZX010000166.1:0-13905 GCA_050697615.1 Gaiellaceae bacterium | reverse complement strand
AGGTGACCCACACCGGCGTCGTCACGTACCTGGTCGAGTAGCGGTAGCTGCCGTCGGGCCGCCTCAGCTTCGCCAGGTACGCGAACGCGCTGCGCGGCGGCTTCCGGCCGGCCGCGACGAGCGCCTGGATAGCCCACGCCGTCGACTGCGCATCCGAGCCGCGACCGTGCGTCAGCTCGAAGCCGCCGTCGCGAGCCCGGAAGCCGAGCAGGAACGTCACCGCACGCCGGACCGGCGCGCCGTGCACGCCCGCGACGCGCAGCGCCTCGAGCGCCGCAGCGGTGTCGTTCGAGTCGGGCTGCGCGCCCACCGCCCACGAGAATCCACCGCTCCTGGACTGGTGGGCGAGCAGGTAGCGGGTCGTCGCGCGCGGCGAGCGCCCCAGCGCGAGCACCGCCCAGCACGTCGAGTTGATCGTCTCGCCGATCAGCCCGCTCTGGCGCTGCGCGGCGCTCAGCCGCGCGAGCAACGCGTGCGGCGTCGCCCCCAACGACCGCTCGGCGAGCGCGACCAGGGCGATGTCGGTGACCGAGCTCAGCGAGCCCTCACGCGAGTGCAGGTACACGAGCGATCCGGGCGCGGGCACGCCCACGGCCCGCAGCCCGAGCACCGCCCACGACGTGAGCGCGGGATCGGGGGCGCCTCCCTGCTCAACGTACGCCCCGCCGTCCGCGCGGCTCTGCAGGAACTGCGCGGGCGTGACGGCCAGCACGAGCGCGACCGCGAGGGTCGCTAGTGATGTGGCCGGTGACATTACCCGGTTCCTGAGTCGTGAGCACCGAGCGATGCAAGGACGCAGGGAGCGTCCATAGCCTTCCTATCGGCGCGACCGAGGACGCGGCAGCGCGCAGCGTGATCACGGGCCAGGGGCCCGGCGAACGTTGCCGGTCGCATCGCTAGGCCCACACGACCACCGTCTTCAGGCGCCCGCCGTAGCGATCGAGCATCCGCCGCAGCTCGGGTCCTGCGGCGAGCGCGAGCACCACGTTGCCGGCGGCGTGCGCGACGTCGAACCAGAGGCCGCGCCCCACGACCGCCGCCAGCGACGCGGGCGTGTGCGGAAAGAAGCCGTACCAGAGCCATATGTCCATGCTCGCGCTGAAGGCGAGGCCGAGCACCGCGCAGACCGCGGCCAGCGGGATGCGTCCCCGGATCGCGGGTGCGAGCAGCGCGCCGGCGGCGCCGCACGCCGCCCACCCGAGCATCTGCTGCGGCGTCCAGATCCCCTGTCCGAGGAACAGGTTCGACACGAACGCGGCCAGCGCGCCGGTCGCCACCCCCGCCCGCAACCCGAGCGACGCGCCCGCGACGACCGCGATCACCGTCACCGGCTGCACGCCCGGCACCGCCGCAAACAGAACGCGTCCCGCGGCGGCCGCCGCGCCCAGCGTCGCGACGACGGCCAGCTCGCGCGTCGAATGGACGCCCGACTCGAACCACGCGACTCCCGCCACCACCAGCGCGGCCGCCCCGAGCATGGTTGCGAGAGCGCCGTCGTGTACGAGCAGGGCCGCCACCAGCAGCGCGGCCGCGAGCACGAGCAACCTACGCATGCACGCCCTCGCGCACGTCGAGTGCGACGAGCCGGTCAGCGACGTCGGCCGCCCACGGCAGATCGTGCGTGACGACGAGCGTCCCGCGGAGCGGCGCCTCGGCTCGCAGCAGCGCCGCGAGCTCGGCCTTCCGCTCCGGGTCGACTCCCTTCGTCGGCTCGTCGAGCACGAGCAGCTCCGGATCCGTCGCCAGCACGGCGGCCAGACCGACGCGCTCGCGTTCTCCCGCGGACAGGTCGCGCGGGTGGCGGGCGGCGTGGCCGGCGAGCCCCACGCGCGCCAGCGCCTCGGCGGCCCGGGCCTCGCCGGAGCCGAGGGCGACCTCGTCGAGCACGTGCTCGGTGACGAGATGCCGGCCCGGATCCTGCGTCAGGTAGGCGGCCCGCCCGTGGGCGACCTCGCCGGAGTCGGGCTTCAGCAGCCCCGCTGCGATCTTCGCGAGCGTCGTCTTCCCGACACCGTTGGGACCGGTCAGCGCAACGATCTCGCCGCGGCGGACCTCGAGCGACGCGCCGTCGAGCACGAGCTGGTCGCGGTACGAGAAGCGCACGTCGCGCGCCCGGCACACCAGCTCGGTCCGGTGCGGCAGGTAGAGGGGGCGGTGCCCGGCGAGCCACGCCACCGCCTCGTCGCGGGGCGCGTCGAGCACGATCCGGCCGCCGTCCATGAAGAGGACGCGGTCGGCACGCGCGAGGGGACGGGCCGGCCGCTGCTCGGAGACGAGGACGGCGCACGGCAGCGCCTCGACGAGATCGAAGAAGGCGTCGGCCGCCGCCGGGTCGAGCTGCGACGTCGGCTCGTCGAGCAGCAACAGCCGCGGCCGCAGCGCGAGCGCCGAGGCCAGGCAGACGCGCTGCAGCTCTCCACCGGACAGCTCCGCCGCCGCACGTCCGGCCAGATGCCCCGCCCCGACGAGCTCGAGCGCCTCCGTCACGCGGTCCCAGATCTCACCCGGCTCCACCCCCAGGTTCTCGAGCCCGAACGCCACCTCGTTCGAGACCAGGTTCATCACCACCTGGTCCTCCGGATCCTGGAAGACGGATGCGACTGCGCCGACGAGCTGCGACGGGTGCGCCTCGCGCGTGTCGAGCCCGGCCACGACGACGCGGCCGGAAAAGGTGCCGCCGTGGAAGTGCGGCACGAGGCCCGCGAGCGCCCGCAGCAGCGTCGACTTGCCGGAGCCGGACGGGCCGAGCACCGCCACGTGCTCCCCCGCCGCAAGCTCGAGCGAGACGCCGTCGAGCGCCGGTGCTCCGGCCGCGTAGGCGAACCGGAGGTTCGAGACGGTTGCTAGAGCCACACCGCCCCCACGACGATCGCGACCGCGCCGGCGAGCGCAAGCCGGTCGAGCGACGTCCATGCCGGTCGCGGCGCGCGCGTGCTCCCGCCGCGACCGTACCCGCGCGCCTCCATCGCCTCTGCCACGTTGAGCCCGCGCTCGAGCGAGCCGGCCAGGAGAGGCGACAGCTGCCGCACCGGGCCGAGCTCGACTCCACGACCTCGCAGCGCCACCCGCAGGTCGCGCGCGTCGCGCTCGAGCACCGGCACGAGCCTCGTCGCCAGGGCCACCGCCAGGGTCGAGCGGCGCGCCCAGCCGGCCGAGGCGAGCAGGCGGTCGTGGTCGAGCGACAGCGCGTACACCGCGAACGCCAGCCCGACGGCGGCGAGCCGAAGACCCTGGAAGACGCCGTTCGCGATCTCCTCTCGCGTCACGTCGAGCGTCCCGAGCACGGGGATCGTAGGCCCCGTCCAGATCGGGTGCGTGCCGATCACCTCGACGAACGGCGTCAGCACGACGACCAGCGCAGCGCTGCTCAGCGTGCCGACGAGGTACGGCAGCCGCCGTCGCGCCGGCGCGCGCCAGGCCGCTGCGAGCAGGACGACGCAGATTCCGCCGACCGCCCACGTCTCGTGCACGAGCAGCGCGGCGACGGCCAGCGCGGTCAGGAGGGCGGCCGCCGGCGCGGCGTCCAGCCGCAGGCTCACGTCGTGCTCCCGTAGCGGTAGCGGAAGGCCGCCGGGTCGGCGGCGAGGCGGCGGGCGGCGCCGGCGCCGAGCTCGAGCAGCACGCCGTGCGCCGTTCTGTGGATGCGCGGGGTTCCGGCCGGAACGCCGCCGATCACGATCGAGCTCGCACGGGGTCGCTTCGGCGAGACGGTGCCGTGGACCTCGGCGGCGATTCGCGCCGCGAGGCTGCGCGGCACGCCGTTCGCGATCACCGCGGTCGAGCCGGCCGGCACGCCTTCGAAGCCGTGCAGGAACGGCTCCGGGAACGCACCCAGCACGACCGGCACGGTCATCGCGCCGCCGCGCCACGAGCGGTAGTCCCACCATTCCACGTCGCCGGGCCGCAGCCGCACCGCCGTCGCGCCGGAGTCCGCCTCCACGCCGTTCACGAAGTAGAACCAGTCGCGCTGCCCCGACAGTGAGCCCTGCACGCCGTCGATCGACTGCACGAACCGGCCGCCGTAGCGGGTCGACACCTTCACCTTCCGCTCGAGCGCCTGCATCGCGCTCAGCCCGGCGGGCACGCGACCCGAGAAGACGATCTGGGCGCCGCGGTCGCGTGTCACCCAGAGCGTCGCCGCGCCGTGCTCGCGCACGCCCCCGCAACCTGCGAGGACGAGCGCGAGCAGCAGCGCGAGGGCGACCCGCTTCAACTCACTTCACCGCGTTCGACCGGACGGCTCCCGGAGCCGTCGCGCGCACGAGCAGGCCACGATGCGGGCCGGGACAGACGCTTGTGTCGGTCTTCGCCGGCATCGACCGCTGAGAGCCGACGTGGAGCACGAGGCCCGACACGGTGGCCGTGCCGCCGTTGTCGTCGAAGGCGTGCACCGTGTAGCAACCGCGCGAGGCGGGCTTGACGACGAGCGTCGGCGGGCCGCCCGTCGGCCCGAAGGTGGCGTAGTACCAGAGCACGTGGTCGCCGTTTTGGAGCTGCACCTTGTCGGCTCCGACGGGCGGCGACCTGTCGTCGACCTTGAACACCCAGCCGCTCGATGCCGACCCGCCGTAGCGGCCCACCTGGTCGACATACGGGCCGAAGCCCGCCTGCGTCACGTGGTAGTAGAACTCGCCGGCGATCGAGGCCTGCTCGAGCGCGTCGAGCGCGGTCTGCGCGGTGACGGTGAACTCGGTGGGCGCGAAGATCGTGCGGGTCTTCCCTTCGACGCGAACCTTGACGGTCGCCGCGAACGCGGTCGACGGCAGCACTCCGAAGAGGATGAGCAAGAGCACGAGGCGTTTGGCTGTGAGGCACACGGCCGCGATTCCTCCTTCTCCACGAGGGGATCGGTATGGAGGACGACCGGCAGGTCTTCTGACTCGGGGCTCCCCCTCCGCCGCCTTCCCGAGCCTGCGCTCAGTGGCGTCCGGCGGAGGGCATCTCCCCTCACAGCGGCGGGACCGTCCCGGATTCACACCGGGTTCCCTTACCGCCCGTCCGTTGGAGGCTGAATCTACCATGCCCCGTGCATGGTCTCCCGCTGGCTGCCGGTCGTCGTCTGGGCGGGCGTGATCTTCGCGCTCTCGGCGGTGCCGAGCCTGAGCACCGGCCTCGGTGCCTGGGACCTCGTTCTCCGGAAGTGCGCCCACATGACCGAGTACGCGCTGCTCGCGGTGCTGCTCGTGCGCGCGACCGGCTCGTACCGCTGGGCGCTCGCACTGACGATCGCCTACGCCGCGAGCGACGAGTTCCACCAGACGTTCGTGCGCGGCCGTCACGGCTCACCGGTCGACGTCGGCATCGATACCGTCGGGGCGCTCATCGGGCTCGCCCTGTCGAAGCGGCTGCGCTCCACCCTCGCCGTTCTCGTACGCTAGGAATCGTGCAGAGCGGAGAGGTGACCGACCGTCAGCTCGAGGCGCTGCTCGGCCGGCTCGACCGTGTTGTCGAGGAGCTCGAGCGGCTGAACAGGCGCGAGGAGCGCCGCGAGGAGCTGACCGTGATCGCGCACGAGCTGCGCAACCTGAACGAGTCTCTGCAGGCGATCACGTACGCCGCCCTCGGCACCCAGGGCCCGCAGATCCGCCGCCGCCGCGACTAGACCGGAAGCTCTGCCGAGCGCGGCACGGCGCTGTCGAGCCGTTCCAGCCAGGGCGCGGCCTGGAGGCGTTCGAAGGTGTCGCGGGCCTCGGCGAGCAGCGGTTCCGCGTCGTCGTGCCGTTCCCGGGCGGTCTGCCATTCGGCGTGCTTGAGCCGGACCGGGTTCGGCTGGGACCGTTTACCTCATCACCCGAGCTCCCGCCCTGCCGACGAACAACCGCGCGTCAGCGCGCGTAGATATCGAGCACGCCGCTGGTCGCGTGCTCGTTGGCGTTGCCCTCGGCGACCGCGATGCGGCCGTCGGCGACGATCGGGCTCTGCCAGTGGACCGGGCCGGCGGGGAGCGTGGCGACCTCGCGGCCGCTCGCCGGCGCATAGACGTGCAGCGCCCCGTCGCCGGCGACGTACAGGAGAGAGCCGGCGACGACGGGCGACGTGCCGCCGGTGGCGTTCGACCACACCCGGTGCAGCCGCCCGGCGCGGAGGCGGAGCGCCTCGGTGCCCGCGCTCGTCGCCACGAAGACCCAGGTCCCGCGCCAGACGGCGGGCGCGGTGAAGACGTCGGTCGGCCCCGGCGCCGGCAAGGTCTGCAGCTCGCCCCCGGTGCGGGCGTTCACGCCCGGAAGCCGGTGCAGCCGCAAGAGCCGCAGCACTCCGTCCTTGCCTCCCTGCACCGCGTAGCCGTTCGGCAGCAGCGCCGGGCTCGTGGAACCGAGGTCGAGATCGGCGTCGTTCAGGCGCCGGTAGCTCGCCGGCGTGTAGTGGCGCAGCAGGCGCGAGGCGTCCGGCGACAGCACGAGCACGCTGTCACCCCAGTCGGTCCGCCCGTCCCAGGGGGCGTTGCCCGTGGCGACGACGAGGTCTCCGGTCGCCGGGTCCACTGCGGCGCCGCTGCGCGACCAGATCGCCGAGTCGCTCGAGGGGCACGTGCGCGGCAGGATCAGGCCCTTGCGGTTCGAGCAGAGCGAGTTCCAGACGTGCGCGATCCGGCCCGTCCGCTCCGACATCGTGACGACGTGCCCCTGGTACGGCGGCGCGTCGCCGATGTAGCCGCCGGTGGTCGCGATCACCAGGCCGCGCGAGACGTTGAGCGACGAGGTGATCTTCTCGTGCGTCGGATCGCGGGTGATCGCGGTCGTCCACAGCACCTTGCCGTCGCTGACGCGAAGCTTCCGGATCCGGCCGTCGGGCGCCGCCGCGTAGATCGCGCTGCGGTCGGTGGACGCCGCAGGCGTGGCGTTCGTGATCTGCGCGGAGCCGGCGAGCTGCGAGTAGCGCGGCGGCGTGAACCGCCAGAGAACGTGCCCGCTGCCGGCGTCGATCGCCTCGGTGCGGCCGTACGTCGTCGTGACGAAGAACGTGTCGTGCGTGCCGCCGCGGACGCGTACGTCGTGGAGGTAGATCGGAGACGAGTCGACGGTGCCGTCCAGGCGCACCGTCAGCCGGTGGAGCTTCGAGATGTTCTGTGCGGTGATCCCGCTGCCGGGCGCGCTGCCGCTGCGGGCGGCGTCGTAGTCGAAGCGCCCCCAGTCCATCCCGGCCGGCATCGCGCTCGACGATCCGGCGCACGCGACCTCCGCGGCAAGGGCGGCGACGAGTGCCGCAGCGGCGAGGGCGAGCCTCACCGAGCGGCGAGATCCCGGGTCTTGACCCACGGCAACGGCGGCGTCAGCAGCGACTCGGCGTGCAGGTAGGCCAGCCCCGCGAGCGGCAGGTCGCTCCAGCGCTCGAAGCAGAAATACCGCCGGCGCCAGCGCGGGAAGAACTTGCGGTTGAAGCTGTGCAGGCGCTCGAGCTGGAACAGACGGTCCGCCTTCAGCAGGCCCCAGCGCAGCGTGCGCGTCCAGCGCGCGGCGTTCTCGTCGGCACGCAGGAAGTCGGCGAAGACGGCGAAGTTCAGCGAGAGCTCCGTGACCGCGTGAGCGCGCGCCCAGGCGGTGGTCTCGGTGATCAGGAACTCCATCAGGCCGTTCGGCGTGTTCTTACGACGCCGCATCGACGCGAGCGAGTAGCCCTCGCTGGCGGGCGACGGCACGAGCTGCAGAAAGCCGCCGACCGAGCCGTCCGGCGCAACGGCGACCGCGAGCACGGTGTCGGGGTAGATGAAGAGTGCGTCCATCGCCATCGTGAAGCCGCGCTCGGGCCAGTTTCCACGCCATTCCTCCGAGACGGCACGCAGCTCGCGCCGCAGCTCCAGCCCCGCGTCGGCCGCGGACAGCACCCGCACCTCGTAGCCGTTCTTCTGCAGCCGCGAGACCGACTGCCGCACCTTGCGGATCGCGCGCCCGTCGAGCGAGAACTCGGTTGGGCGGATCACCGCTTCGTCGCCGAGGTAGATCGACTTGAAGCCCAGGCCGGCGTAGTCGGCGAGCGCGTCGTTCGAGGCGCCGGCGATCGCGACCCGCCAGCCCTTCGCGTGGGCCACCCGCTTGAACTCCGAGACGAGCTCGTTGCGCTCCGACTCGTCCCCGATCGTGTCGCCCGCGACGAGCGCCGTCGACCCGACGACCCGGTAGGCGAGGAACGCGCGGCCGCTCGCCGAGAAGAAGTAGCTCTTGTCGCGGCGCAGCGCGAAGTAGGACAGGCTGTCCGAGCCGTGCGCGTTCACGAGCTGCGCGGCGCGCTCACGCTCGCCGTCGGCGGTCGGCGAGACCCGGCAGGGGCGCAGCCACAGCCAGAGCGCCCGGAACCCGAGCGCAGCGATCACGATCAGCAGCGACGACTCGATTCGCTTCGAGAAGGCGTCGTTGTCGTAGGTGTGGACGAGCGCGATCGGCACGAACACCGCGAGCGCGGCGCCGACCTGGGCGAGCGGCAGGATCGTGGCCGGGTCGCCCGGCGCGACGAACTGCCTGCGCGTCCGGAAGAGCGCCGCGAGCAGGATCAGGTGCACGCTCGCCTCCTCGAAATCGAGCCCCTTCGCGAGGTGCGCGAGCGCCGAGGCCGAGACGACCGCGACGGCGAGCCACCAGGCGCGCTGCTTGCGGCGCGCGAGCCCTCTCGAGAGCCAGATCATCCCCAGCCCGAGCGCGAGCACGAACGTCCGCGCGGCATCCGGGACGCCCGGCGGCAGCACTCCCCGGACCAGGTCGACGCGGTCGGCCATCTCGGGCGTGAGGGCCGACACGATCGAGATCAGCCCGGCGGCGGTCGCGGACCACGCCAGGAGGACGGGTGTCGCCGGGCGACGCACGCTCACACGGTAACGCGCCTCCGGGACGGACGCGTTAAGACTTCAGGAGGATCCGCCGCAGCTCGTCCTCCTTGCCCGGTTCGAGGATCGCGAGCACCTGGTCGCCCGCCTCGAGCAGGGTCTCCTCGTCGGGAACCTCGGCCTTGCCGTCGCGGACGACCGAGATCAGGCGGGCGCCCTCGGGCAGCCGCAGCGCCCGCACCCGTTTGCCCTGGCAGTTCGCGCCCTTGTCGATCGAGACCTCCACGATCTCCAGGTTCTCCTTGCGCAGCTCGAGCAGCTGGATCAGGCCGTGCTCGGGCACCTCGTGCTCGATCAGCGCCATGATCGAGCCGGTCGCCGAGACCGTCGGAGAGATCCCGAGCAGGTCGAAGTACGGCTGGTTGCGCGGGTCGTTGATGCGCGCGATCACCTTCACGACGCCGTACGTCTCGCGGGCGAGCTGGCAGATCACGATGTTGTCCTCGTCGTCGCCGGTCGCCGCGACGAGCAGGTCGGGCGGCCGCTTGATCCCGGCGCGCTCGAGCACGAACAGCTCGGTCGCGTCGCCGCGTAGCACCTGATGCTCGAACTCCGCCTCGAGCTTGTCGAAGCGGTACGGCTTCTCCTCGATCAGCGTCACCTCGTTACCGGCGCGCAGCAGCGAGCGCGCGAGGTTCGCCCCGACCTTGCCGCCGCCTGCGACCAGGACGTACATCAGACGGAAACCTGCTCGGCGGCGCGGACGGCGCCGACGAGCGACTCGATCGCAGCAGACGTCGGGCAGACGATGCGCAGACCGCGGCTCGCGTAGAACTGCGCGCGCGCCGGGTCGAGCACCCGCACGACGACGGTCGGCACCTCGAAGTGCTTCTGGGCCAGCTGGCCGATGATCAGGTTGGTGTTGTCGCCGTCGGTGGTGACGACCACCGCCTCGGCGTCCTCGATCCCGGTCTCGCGCAAGAGCTGCAGGTCCATGCCGTGCCCCACCAGGAAGCCGCCCGTCCAGCTCTCGCCGAGCCGCCCGAGCGCGTCCTCGTTCTCGTCGAGCACCGTCACCTCCCACCCCGAGCCGTTCAGCTGGAGCGCCACGGCGGAGCCGACCCGCCCGCATCCGATCACGATTGCCCTCACAGCGGCGGAGAGTACTCTGCGCGCCTACCCTGCGGCCAACTCATCGTCGAGGACGGACTGCGGGAAGGCGACGATCAGCACCTCGCACGGAGCGCGCCGCAGCACGTAGTCCACCGTGGGCGAGAAGAACCGCGACTGGCGGCGCCAGCGCGGCGCCGAGCCGAGCACGATCAGGTCGGCGTCGACCTCGACCGCCCGCTGCACGATCGCCTCGCCGATCGCCCGGGCGCGCACGGTCGTCCCCTGCACCACGACGCCGTGCTCGGCGCCGAGCAGCTTCGCCTCGGCGAGCGACGCGTCGGCGCGCTCCTCGTCGTCGAACAGCTCCGCGTCGAGCGGCTGCTCGAGCGGCACCCGGATCACGTGCAGCGCCTGCACCTCCGCCCCGTGCTCGGTCGCGAGCTTGACGGCGGTGGCCAGCATCTCCTCGCCGATGATCCCGAGCTTCATCGGCACGAGGATCCGCCTGACCGGCATGACGTTCTCGACCGGCCGCTCGTCGTCGGCAGTGATGCGTTCCATCAGCCCCTCGCCGTGCGAGCTGCGCACCGCGACGTAGACGACGAGCCCGACCGCGAGCCAGGCGGGACCGGCGTAGCGGGCGCCAGGATGGGTCGCCAGCGCGACGACCCAGATCGCGAACGTCAGGATCGAGCCGACGATCGCGGGCAGCGGAATCTCCGCGCGGCGGATCGTGATGCTGAACGGCGCCCGGTACGGGCGCGGCAGATCGGGCTCGTCGATCCGCAGCTTGATCACCGCCAGCTGCGCCGCCGTGAACGCGAGCAGGACGCCGAACGAGAACAGGCTCGCGAGGAACTTGACGTCGTCGCGGAAGAACGACGTCGCGATCACCATCGCCGACGAGACGATCGCGGCCGACCAGATCGCGAGCGGCGACACGTGGGCGCGCCGGCTCAGGCGCCCGAAGCTGCGCGGCAGCTGCCCGTGCTCGCCGAGCGAGTACGCGAGACGGGAGAAGCCCGAGATCGAGGTCGTCACCGCCGCGAGCAGGATCAGCGCGCCGGTGACGCCGACGTAGAAGCGGAGCGGCGTGCCGAGCCAGTACGGCAGCTCCTCGCGGATGCGGGTCGCGACGCCGAGCAGCGGCGCGCGGATCCAGCGCGTGCCGAGGGCCGTGTCGGGCCCCGGGAACGCCGACAGCGCGACGATCGCGATCGCCACGTACATCGTCACGACGGTCGCGATGCCGCCGAAGACGGAGCGCGGCAGGTCGACCCCAGGCCGCCGCGCCTCCTCGGCGAGGTTGGCGACCGTCTCGAGGCCCGTGAACGCCAGCATCGCGAGCGGCAGCGAGAAGGCGAGCGCGTGCCAGGTGGGGTGCGTGCCGAGCGACGTCCCTCGCACCAGCATGTGCGGCGAGAAGACGAGGACGAACCCGAGCACGACGAGCAGCAGCTGCGTGAGCATGTCGAGCGCCGGGATGACGATCCCGAAGCCGTACAGCGACGGCCGGCGCACGAGGCGAACGAGCGCGACCAGCGCGATCACGCAGACGCCGACGACGACGTCCCACGGGTTGCGGTCGAGCGCGTCGATCTGCAGCGCACCCGCCAGGTAGTGCGGCAGGAACAGGGCCGAGAGCGCGATCACGATCAGGTAGTCGAGGAAGAGCGCCCAGCCGGTCAGAAAACCTGCGAGGTCGTTGGACGCCCGGCGCACGAACGTCGCCGCGCCGCCCGTCTCCGGCAGCGCGGCCGTGCCTTCCGCGTAGGACAGGGAGACGACGAGGAACAGGGCGCCGACGGCCAGCAGCACGATCGGCGTGAAACCCAGCGCGTTCGCCGCGAGCACGCCGAGCGCGAAGTAGATCGACGACGCGATCTCGCCGTACGCCACCGAGAACAACGCCCGCGCGTCGAGCTCGCGTCGGAGGCCGGGCAGCCGGCGCGCCATCAGCGGCGCCTGATCATGTAGAGGCGCCCGGCGCCCGCGGCGACGAACAGCGCCCCGAGGAGCAGGCCCACGCCGAACCCGCTCACGAGCGTGCGTACGATCATCGCGAGGCCGAGCAGGATCATCAGCACGGCAGCGAGGTGGACCACTCCGCGATACGCGGTCGTCATGCGGCCTTTCTACCGGCGGCGACCATCACGCGGCAGGGAGCATGCTTGAGGACGTAGTCGACAGTGTGTCCGAAGATCCCGCGATGCCGGCCGCGCGGCGCTCCGAGCACGATGATCTCGGAGCCCCGGCGCCCGGCCTCCTCGACGATCGCTCTGCCGGCGTTCCGCGCCCTGACCACGCGCTCGACGATCCGCACACCGTAGGGCGCCGCGATCGCGCGCGCGGCGTCGAGCAGGCGGTCGGCCTCCTCGAGCTGCTCGCCGAGGTCGGCGTCGAGCGGCAGCTCGAGCGGGACGACGATCACGCGCAGCAGCACGATACGGCCTGCGCGCTCGGTCGCGAGGCGCGCCGCGACCTCCACCGCCTCCCGTGACTCGCCGCCGGCGACGATCGGCACGAGGATCGAGCGGTACTCGAGCGCCAGCGCCGGCCCGAGCGGCACCGGCGCCCGCGAGGTCACGAGCAGCGGGACGGCGAGCCGGCGGCGGTAGAGCAGGTAGAAGACGAGTCCGACCGCGAGCCAGCCGAGCCCCGCGTAGCGGATCGCCGGCTTCTGCACGACCTCGACGAACCAGGCGGCGCCGGTGCCGAACGCGCCGAAGAGCGCGAACAGCGGCCAGGAGATGCCGGCGATGCGCAGGTTCGGCCAGGCGCGCCACTCGAGCTCCTCGTCCCGGCGGCGGACGCGCAGCGCCGTCACCGACACGTGCGCGATCGTGAACGACAGCATCGCGCCGAACGCGTACATCCCGCCCAGGAAGTCGACCTGGCCCGACAGCAGGAAGATCGACGGCCCGACGCCCGCGAACACGACGAGCGACAGCCACGGCGTCTTCAGCTTCGGATGCAGCCGGCGGAAGACCGCCGGTAGCTGCCGGTAGCTCGACATCGCGTACGTGATTCGCGAGGCGCCGATCACGCCGGCATTCGTCGCGATGAAGAGGATCGTGGCGGCGAGGATCCCCACGTAGACCTTCGCGGCGTTCAGCACGACGCCGTGCAGTCCGAGGTTCTCGACGAGGCCGAGCACGGGGTCGTTCTTGAACCCGTGCGGCGGATTCTCGCCCAGCTTCGTCAGATACTTGCCGCCCTCGTGGACCACCGGCATCGCCGACAGCGCGACCCAGGGAAGCGTGAAGTAGATCGCGAAGACGGCGATCGCGACCCAGGAGATCGCGCGCGGGATCGAGCGAACCGGGTCGCGTGCTTCCTCGGCCAGGTTCGAGACCGTCTCGATCCCCGTGTACGCGATCATCGCGATCGGCACCGCGAGCAGGAACGCGCTCCAGGTCGGCGCGACGCCGAAATGCACGTTGCCCGACAGCGTGTGCGGGCTGAAGATCAGGACGAAGCCCAGCGCGACGAGCAGCAGCTGCGTGGCGAAGTCGATCACGGCCAGGACGACGTTCAGCTTCGCGGCCTCCTGGATGCCGACGATGTTGAGCAGGACCAGCACCCAGGTGAGCGCGATCCCGACCACGATGTCCCACGGGTTCGTCCGCAGGGGCGCCCAGAAGATCGAGAGGTAGTGCGGCACGAAGATCACCGAGATCGCGACGGTGATCACGTAGTTGAGCATCTGGGCCCACGCGGCGAAGAACGAGACGAGCTCGTTGAACGCGTGCCGGGCGAAGCTCGACGAGCCGCCGGCTTCCGGGTAGCGCACCGTTCCCTCGGCGTAGGTGGCGGCGGTGGCCGCGAAGATCAGGCCGGAGATGATGAACACCACCGGCGTCATGCCGAGGGCGAGCACCGCCACCAGGCCGAGCGCGTAGTAGATCGAGCTGCCGACGTTGCCGTAGGCCGTGCTGAACAGCGCGCCCGTGCCGAGCACGCGCTCGAGCCCCTGGTGTTTTGGTCGGCGTTCGGCCATTGCCTATGGCAACGCTAGTTCGAGGTCGCAGGATCGC
>JBOGZX010000165.1:0-1888 GCA_050697615.1 Gaiellaceae bacterium | reverse complement strand
GGCCGACAGGTTGAGCAGCGACCCGAGCAGCACGATCTCGCAGCGGGCGACGGCGGCGAGGATCGCGCGGGTGCCGTTCGTCGTCGTCAGGACGAGCGTCCGCGCTCTCGGCGCCTCCGCGAATGCGCGCGGAGACGCGCCCATGTCGAACCCCTCGACGACCGTCGCGTCCCGCTCGCCGCCCACCACCGCCTCGTCACCCAGCTCGGCGCGAATCGCCCGGGCCTCGTCGATCTCGGCGCAGCACAGCACCCGCTCGTACCCGGACGCGAGCGCCTGCGCGATCGACGACGTCGCCCGTACGACGTCGACGACGATGCCGACACGCGCGCCGGTTTCCGCGTCCGGCGTGAAGGCGACGTTCACGCGCACGCGGATACGCTAGCCCGATGAGCCAGCCGCGCTACTGCTACCGGCATCCCGACCGCGAGACCGGTCTCTCGTGCTCCGAATGCGACAGGCCGATCTGCTACGAGTGCATGACCCCGGCGCCGGTCGGCCTCCGCTGTCCCGACCATTCGGGCAGGCCGCAGGGCATCCGCAAGATGACGACCTCCACCCAGCGGGTCATGACCGGCGTCGGCTCGCGCCGCGTCAACGCCGTGACGCTGGCGCTGATCGGGATCAACGTGGCCGTCTACCTCGCGGAGGTGGTCGCCACCGGCAGCTTCAACGGCACGAGCGGCTGGATCTACGAGCACGGCGCCCTCTTCGCCTCGCTCTGCTGCGTGAACGGCCACATCGCCGGCGTCGCGCACGGCGAGTGGTGGCGGCTTCTCACGGCAGCCTTCCTGCACTACGGCCCGTTCCACCTCGCGATCAACATGTACTCGCTCTTCTACGCGGGCACGATCCTCGAGCACGTGATCGGACGCTGGCGGTTCGTGCTGCTGTACATCGGGTCGGGCATCGCCGGCTCGGCCGGCGCGATCTGGCTGAGCCCGAACAGCGTCACGGTCGGTGCGTCGGGCGCGATCTTCGGGATCCTCGGCGCGCTGTTCGTGCTCGAGCGGCGGCGCCACATCGCCACCGGCGGCCAGATCGTCGGGCTGATCGTGCTGAACCTCGTCTTCACGTTCGCGCTCTCGAACATCTCGGTCGGCGGACATCTCGGCGGCCTCGTCGCCGGGGTCGTCCTGATGTGGCTGCTCCTGCACTCGCGCCGCTCCGCCGCGAGGAGCATCGGCGCGACGGCCGCGATCGTCGCGATCAGCGTCTTCGTCGCGTACATGAAGGTACGCGGCTACTCCTGAACGGCCCTACAGCCGGCCGAGCGCGCCCTGCGCAGCCTTCTCCGCCAGCTTTCCCGGGTCGAGGCCGAACTTCTCCAGCAGCTGCGCGTGCTTTTCGTGATCGACCTTCTCTGGCAGCTCCTGCAGCGCCTTCTGGACGTGCTCGTTCTTGCCCTGCTTCTCGAGTTCGCCGATGATCATGCTCCTGTCGATTTCCATGCACCGACCCTGCCCGCGACATGACGCCTGGAAACACCCTCAACCGGCTGCGCGCCGTCTGCCTCGCGTTCCCCGAGGCCGTGGAGGGCGGCGGTGTCGGCAACCCGAGCTTCAAGGTGCGCGGGAAGATCTTCGCGATGCGCCATTCGCTGCACGAGGTCGGCCGCTGGTCGGTGTGGTGCAAGGCGCTGCCCGGGGCGCAGGCGGCGATCGTCTCGTCCGATCCGGTGCGCTTCTTCGTACCGCCGTACGTCGGCGGGAAAGGCTGGATCGGCGCCTACCTCGACGTCGAGCAGGACTGGGACGAGCTGCGCGACCTGATCGAGGAGAGCTACCGGATGACCGCTCCGAAGCGCCTCGCGGCAGAGATCTAGCCTCCCGACGCAGCGTAGGCGGCGGCGGCGCAGTCGGCGAGCGCCGCCTGCGCCGCGGCGAGG
>JBOGZX010000164.1:0-1581 GCA_050697615.1 Gaiellaceae bacterium | reverse complement strand
GCTTCAGGTCCTCGATCGAGTAGATGTCGTGGTGCGGCGGCGGCGAGATCAGGGCGACGCCGGGCGTCGTCAGCCGCACGCCGGCGATGTAGCCGTCGACCTTGTGGCCGGGGAGCTGGCCGCCCTCGCCGGGCTTCGCGCCCTGCGCCATCTTGATCTGGAGCTCGTCGGCGTTCACGAGGTAGCCGATGTTCACGCCGAAGCGGCCCGACGCGACCTGCTTGATCTTCGAGCGGCGCTCGTCGCCGAAGCGCGCCGGGTCCTCCCCGCCCTCGCCGGTGTTCGAGCGGCCGCCGATCGAGTTCATCGCGACGGCGAGCGTCTCGTGCGCCTCGCGCGAGAGCGAGCCGAGCGACATCGCGCCGGTCGAGAACCGCTTGACGATCTCGGCAGCGGGCTCGACCTGCTCGAGCGGGATCCCGCCGTCGTCCGCGAAGCGGAAGCGCAGCAGGCCGCGGATCGTCGAGCGCCGCACCGACTCGCCGTTGACCGCGTCCGCGTACTCCTCGTAGGTCTCCGACCCGCCGTGCCGGACCGCGTGCTGCAGCAACGCGATCGTGTCGGGGTTCCACTGGTGGTGCTCGCCGTCGCGGCGCCACTGGTAGAGGCCGACCACGGGCAGCAGGTCGTCGCCAGCTCCCGGGTAGGCGCGCGCATGCCGCGCCAGCGCCCCGTCGGCGAGCTCGAGCAGGCCGACGCCGGAGATACGCGACGGGGTGCCCGTGAAGTGGCGGTCGACGAGCTCCTGCGAGAGGCCCACCGCCTCGAAGATCTGGGCGCCGCAGTACGACGGGATCGTCGAGATGCCCATCTTCGAGATCGTCTTCAGGAGGCCCTTGCCGACCGCCTTGACCGCGCGCTCGCGCGCCTCGTCCCGGGTCAGCTCCAGCCGCCCTTCCGCCACGAGCTCGTCGAGCGTCGCGAGCATCAGGTAGGGATTGACGGCGGCGGCGCCGTAGCCGATCAGCACGGCGACGCTCTGCACGCTCCGCGGCTCGCCCGACTCGACCACCAGCCCCGCCTGCAGCCGCGTGCCCCGACGCACGAGGTGGTGGTGCAGCGCGGAGGTCGCGAGCAGCGACGGCAGCGGCGCGCGCTCGGGCCCGACGGCCCGGTCGGAGAGCACGAGGATGTTCGCCCCGCCGGCGAGCGCCTCGTCGGCCTCCGCGCAGATCCGCTCGAGCGCGGCCTCCATCCCCTCCGGCCCCTCGGCGACGGGCCAGGTGAAGTCGAGCGTCTCCGCACCGAAGACGTCGGACTCGACCTGCCGGAGGCGCTCGAGCTCCTCGTCGGAGAGAATCGGGTTGTCGATCACGAGCTGGCGTGCGTGCTCGGGCGTCTCGGCGAGCAGGTTCCGCTCCGAGCCGACGAGGGTGCGGACGCTCATCACGACGGCCTCGCGGATCGAGTCGATCGGCGGGTTCGTCACCTGCGCGAAGAGCTGCTTGAAGTAGGAGTAGACGAGCGGGTTGCGGCCGGAGAGGACGGCGAGCGGCGTGTCGTTGCCCATCGAGCCGATCGCCTCCTCGGCGTTCGCCGCGAGGGGCGAGAGCATCACCTTCATGTCCTCGTGCGTGTAGC
>JBOGZX010000163.1:0-3348 GCA_050697615.1 Gaiellaceae bacterium | reverse complement strand
CAGCACCTCTGGTTCACCGAGCGCGTGATCGACATCGTCGCGCAGGAGCTCGGGCTCGACCCGGTCGAGGTGCGCAAGAAGAACTACGTCCGGGCCGAGGACATGCCGTACGAGACGCCGAACGGCTGCGTCTACGACTCCGGCGACTACGCGGGGATGCTCGACCTCGCGCTCGAGCTCGCCGGCCACGACCGGCTCGAGGAGCGGCGCGCGGAGGCCGCCTCGCGCGGCAAGCTGCTCGGCTTCGGGATCGGCTCCACGCTCGACTCCGGCACGAACAACTTCGGCCAGTCGCGGATGATCAACCCCGAGCTGCAGTTCTCCGGCAACAACGAGGTCGCGACGGTCAAGCTCGACATCTTCGGCGAGGTCGTCGTCACGCTGGGCACGGTGCCGCAGGGACAGGGCCACGAGACGCCGACCGCGCAGGTCGTCTCCGACATTCTCGGCTGCCCGGTCGAGGACGTGTCCGTCCGCGCCGGGCACGACAGCTACTGGAACTCGCACGCCGGCTTCTCCGGCACCTACGCGAGCCAGTTCGCGGTCACCGGCCTCGGCGCCGTCAAGGGCGCTGCCGACATGCTCGCCGATCAGATCAAGCGACTCGCCTCGGCCGTCCTCGGCGCGCCCGTCGACGCGCTCGAGCTGGCAGAGGGGACTGTCCGGATCCGGGACAACCCGGAGGCGGCGCTGCCGTTCATGGCGTGCGGCGCGATCGTGAACGCGAACAACGCGGGTTTGCCGGCCGACCTCGAGGACGTGACGCTGAACTGCCGCTACGTCTACAAGCCGCCCTTCGAGGTTCCCGATCTCGAGCGCAAGTTCGGCAACCTGACGCTCACCTATGCGACGCAGATCCACGTCGCGGTGATCGAGGTCGATCCCGAGACCGGCTACTACGACATCGTCGACTACGCGGCGGTGGACGACTGCGGCCGGCGGATCAACCCGCGGATCGTGGAGGGCCAGGTGATGGGTGCGACCGCGCTGGCGCTCGGCGCAGCCACGTGGGAGACCTTCGAATACGACGAGGACGGAAACTTGCTGACACCGAACTTCTACGACTACCACGTGCCTCACGCACTCGACATGCCGCCCCTCAAGACTGCGGACATCGAGAGCCCGTCGCCGTTCACCCCGCTCGGCACGAAGGGCATGGGCGAGGGCGGCGGCGCCGGGATCCATGCGATCTGCGCCGCGGTGCAGGACGCCCTGCGCGGGAACGGCGACGCGATCGTCGCCGACAGCCACAACCCCTACCACCGTGTCTGGGAGATGCTCGAGCATCCCGACCAGGCCGGCGCCCGCGTGTCCGTGGTGGACGCGTGAACGTCTCCGGCGAGCGCACGTTCGCTGCGCCGCGCGCCGAGGTCTGGCGCGTGCTCAACGATCCGGCGTCGATGGCCAAGACCATGCCGGGCGTCAAGAGCTTCGACGTGCACGATGCCGAGCGGTGGACGGCGAACGTGAAGATTCCGCTCGGACTCGGCGGCCTGAAGATGCAGATCGACATGACGAAGACCGAGGAGCGCGAGCCCGAGTTCGCGCAGCTCCGGATCAGGGGCAAGGGCGTCGGCGCCATGTTGAGGATGGAGACCTCGTTCGAGCTCCGCGAGGCGGGCGCGGGTACCGCGATGAAGTGGGCCGCGGACGTGAAGCTCGCGGGACCGGTCGGCTCGATGGGGCAACGCGTGTTGCAGCCGATCGTCAACCAGCAGGTGCAGCACGTGCTGACGGCGCTCGACGAGCAGGTTCAGAGCGCAATCGCGGGCGGCGGCGCCGCAGACGGTGTCAGCCCCCTGTCGCCCGAGGCGTACACGCCCGACCCGCAAGCCGAGACCACCTCGACCGAAGACACCCGGTAACCCCCGTGGCGGCTCCGTTCCGCGTCGGAGTGATGCAGCTCACGATGGAGCCGCTCGACGTGATGCTCGCGTCGGCGCGCGCGATGGACGAGGCGGGTATGGACACGATCTGGCTCGCGGAGGCGTATCCGTGGTGGCGCAAGCACGGTATGGAGGCGCGCTCGTCGACCGTCGTCTCGGCGCTGATGGCGCGCGAGACCGAACGGCTGACGATCGGCTGGGGGATCATCTCGCCGTTTACGCGGCATCCCGTGCAGGTGGCGATGGACGCGCGCGTCGTGCAGGAGGCCGCCGGTCCGGGGCGGTTCATCCTCGGCTTCGGGACGTCGAAGATCTTCCTCAACAACGCCGGCATGCAGACCTCGAAGACGCTCGGCCCGATGCGCGACGCGGTGAAGATCGTGCGCGGCGTGCTCGGCGGCGAGCCCTTCGACTACGAGGGCTCGATGTGGCACGCGCACGTGCCGGGGTTGCAGGACGGCGCGCATACCCCGCGCGAGGTGCCGCCGGTGTACATAGCCGCGACCGCGCCGAAGATGCAGGCGCTGTCGGGCGAGATCGCCGACGGGTGTCTCACGCCGTCGATCACGACGCCGGCGTTCGTTCGCTACACGCGCGAGAACGTGAACGCCGACATCGACATCGGCTGCACGGTCGTCTCGTCGATCCACGCGACCGACCGCGACCGGGGCCGCGACGGCGCCCGCGAGATCGCCGGCATGTACCTCGCGAACAAGGTGCAGAACATCCAGGGCTCGGCCGACACGCTGCTCGACCTGGCCGGCCTGGAGCAGGACGAGATCCGCCCGGTCGCCGAGGCGATGGAGCAGGGCGGCCGCCTTGCGGCGAAGGCGAAGGTGACCGATGCGATCCTCGACAAGTGCAGGCCGATCGCGGGCACGCCCGGCGACTGCATCGCGGCGATCGAGGAGTATCGCGACGCCGGCTGCACGCACGTGATGCTCGAGCTGTGGGGCGACGACCGCCACGAGCAGATCAGGCTGTTCGGCGAGAAGGTCCTGCCGCACGTCCGCGGATGACGCCGGGGGCCGCGCCCAACCTCGCGATCGACCGCGACCGCCTCGTCGAGACGGCGAGCGCGATGATCGGCGTCCACAGCTTCACGGGCGACGAGCAGGCGATGGGGGAGCTGATGCGATCGCTCTTCGAGCAGATGGGGCTGCAGGTGCAGTGGCAGCAGGTCGAGGACGGCCGCGCGAACGTGCTCGCCACATGGTCTGGAAGTGGATCCGGGTCGGCCGGCGGCAAGTCGCTGATGCTCAACGGCCACATGGACACGTCGTACTCCGGGAAGGAGCCGTGGCTGAAGGACGTGCGGGGCTTCCAGCCGCACGCGTTCGTCGAGGACGGGCGGCTCTACGGCCTCGGCATCTCGAACATGAAGGGCGCGCTCGCCTGCGACGTCGAGGCTGTCCGCGCGCTGCAGGACGCGGGCGTACGGCTGCGCGGCGACGTGCTGATC
>JBOGZX010000162.1:0-9822 GCA_050697615.1 Gaiellaceae bacterium | reverse complement strand
CGCGACGCCGATCGTGTCGGCGAGCACGAGCTCGTCGATGCCGCCTGCGAGCCGCTCGCAGAGGTCGGCGACGGCGCCGGGATCGACCTCGCCCTCGAACGGGCACCCCCAGGCGCACGAGATCGTCAGGCTCACGGGAGCTTGTAACAGACTGTTACTTGAGCTGATCGCCCGCACCCGCTCGGCCGCCTCGTCGAGCGACGCGTTCCCGTTGCGGCGGTTGAACGCGTCCGTCGCAGCCAGCGTGCAGTTGACGCGGTCGAGGCCGGAGGTCACGAGCCGCTCGTACCCTCGCTCGTTCAACACCAGACCGGACAGCTCGGCGCCGCGGCGGTCGGCGGCGGCGACCACCGCCTCCGCCTGCGCCATCTGCGGCACCCGATCGTCCCGAACGAACGAGACCGCCTCGATACGCGGCAGCCCGGCCCCGGCGAGCCGCGAGACGAGCTCCGCCCGGATCGTCGGTGCGAGCACGTCGGGCTCGTTCTGCAGCCCGTCGCGCGGGCCGACGTCGCAGACGGTGACGTCCATCAGGCCGCTGCGGCGGCCGGCACCGTCGCCGGCAGCACGACGGTGCCGCGCGGACGCGCCGGCAGAAGCGCGACGACGAGCGTGGTGACGGCGACGCCCGCCCACTGCGTCGACGTCAGCCGGGCGCCGAAGGCGAGGTAGCCCACGATCGCCGCGGTCACCGGAAACGCCAGCTCCGCGATCGTCGCCGCGACCGCCGGTGTGTTCCGCAGGCCGAAGTAGTAGAGGCTGAGCGCGATCGCGCCCGTGACGAGCGCGAGCACCGCGATCCACAGGGAGTCGTGCGCCGACGCGACCGCCGGCTGGCCGAGCACGACGAGGGCGACCGCGCTCGCGGGGAGCCCGAACGCGAACCGGAGCGCCGTCACCTGCTGGAACGGCAACACGCGAGACAGGTACCGGCCGAGCACCGTGCCGAGCGCCCACAGCACGGCCGCAGCGACGGCGTACAGCGCCGGCAGGAGCGCACCGCGCGTGTCGAGGTGCGACGGGCTCGGGAACGCCATCAACCACGTTCCCGCGAGCGCCGGAAGCAGGTACCAGGCGAAGCGCTGCCGCGGCCGTTCGCCGAGCACGAGCCGCGCGGCGAGGACCGCCACGATCGGCTGGATCTTCTGGATCACGACCGGCGTGACGGGATCGCCGTCGACGAAGGCCTGCGTGAAGAGGATGGTCGCGAGCGCCGACGCGCCCGCGCCGATCACGACTGCGGCGAGCAGGTAGCGCCAGCCGAGCCGCGCCACGGCACGGAGCGACGGAAGCATGAACGGAAGCGCGACGAGCACAAGCACTGCGTGCTCGCCGAAGACGATCGTCGAGACGCCGATCGAGTGGGCGAGCGGCCGCCGGAACAGCGCGTCGGTGCCCCAGAGGGCCGCTGCGAACGCGACGATCGCCGTGGCGGCGGGACGGGTGCGCAGCAGCGCCGGCATCGGGTCAGCCTATCGGCGGCTCGGACTCAGGCGTTGACGCCGTGGTCGAGCACGCGCTCCGGCCGGATCCGCACGATCACCCGGTCGGTCGGGGCGTGGAAGTCCTCGCCCTTGTAGCGCCGCGAGAGCTCGTGGATGTGCTCGGCGGCTCCCTTTTCGTCGAGCGTCGCGGCTCCCTCGACCTCGAAGTACGCGTACGGGTCGGCGTGGTTCCACACGCTGATGCTGACGCGCGGGTCGGTGCGGAGATTACGGCCCTTCGCGCGGGCGTTGGTCGTGTTGAGCAGCACGTTCTCGCCGTCCCAGTCGACCCAGACGACGCTGGTCTGAGGTCGGCCGTCGTTGCCGAGCGTAGCCACGACGCCGAAGTCCTTCCCGCTCGTGAGAAGCGCTACCTGCTTGTCCGTGAGAGTCGTCATCGATCGTGATCCTTTCCGCGCGTGGGAGTCGCTCTGTCCGAACGTGGGCGGGGTCGTTCCTGTTCCAGCGGTCGCCGAACACACCCGGGCGCCAACCCCGCGAACGTGGTTCCGAACCACGTTCGCGGGGTACCGTCGAGCGCCCTCAAACCGGCTCAGGGACTGCGTTTGGAACGTGGTTCCGAAACCTGCCGAAGCCGGCGGAATGGACGAGGAGCTCAGCGGGACGGCTGCGTGTAGATGTGCACGGCGAGCGGCGGGAAGTAGTCGCTGACACGACCCTGCGAGGCGGTGAGCTGCCGGCGCTCGCCGAAGACGCGGACGGGGCCGTTCACGAGAGCCGGTACGCGGAGCTTCACCGTGATCGGCAGGCGGGCTGCGTTGACGGCGATCACCGTTGTCCCCGACGCGGTCGCACGTGCCACGACCTTCACCGACGAGCTGTCGACCCCGGACGGCACCGTGCGCCCGAGCAGGGCGGGCCGGATCGCAGTGAGCAGCGAGTCGATCCGCGCCATCTCGTGCTGGAGCGACGGACTCACGTCGAACGACCTGTGCTCCGGCGACCACGTGTGCGTGAAGTAGCCGATGCCGCGTGCACCGCCGGCGACCGCAAGCCACACCTCGGCTCTCAGCTCCGCCGGCGTCATCGTGAAGCCGCCGCAGTACTGAGGCCTGATCGGACCCGTCTCGATCCACTGGAAGGTGGGCATGGCGCCCGCGAGCGTCTGGAACGACCGCTGCGCGTCGTAGACCGCCGAGAGGTCGCTGCTGCAGTGGTCGAGCGGGTAGAGATCGAATCCCGCGACGTCGGCGAGCCTGGCGTACCGGGCGTACTCGCGGCGCGAGACCGTCCGGTGCGTGTACGGCGAGGAGAGGAAGCCCGCACCCGTCGTGATGAAGCTGAGGAGCCCGTCGGACGTGCCGCGGCGGAAGGCGAAGGCGGCTCGGAGCCGCGGCAGCGACCAGCCGTTCCCCTCCGGCTCGTCCGGATAGGCCCATCCCGCAACGGCCGCGCCGCGAACCCGCGAGCCCGCGATCGGAAGCACCGCGAGCGCGTCCCGCTGGATCAGCCGCAGCTGTTGCACGGCCGGAATGCCCGGGCAGCTCTCGTTGATCACCATGTTGATTCCCAGCCTGCGCTCCCCGGCGAAGTCCGCGGGGAAGCACTGGTCGATCAGCATCACCGGGAAGAACGGCCTGCCGCGCACGAGGATCCGGCTCGCTTGGACCGACGCGTGGGCGGTCGCGGCCGGCCCCGCCGGTTGATCGCCCGCGCGCGAGAGTGAGGCGCGCCCTCCCGCTGCTGCGACCGCCGCAAGCACGAGGCTCCAGCGCGCGAACATGCGGATCGACTGCCTCCGACGGAACATCTGCGACCCCCGTTCCGAGGGCCGGACACCCTCGTTCGTCGTCGATCGGCACGTGGTAGCACGGCTCCGGCGACGCAACCGCGTCTCGGAGCGGTGCGACCCGCAAATTCCGGCCTACGGGACCGTCGTCGGGATGTTCTTGATCTTGCCGCTGACGATCTGCTGCTTGACGCGCTTCACCTTCGACTCGATTCCCGCCGGCGTGTTCGGCGAGAACTTGCCGAGGCCGACGCCGTTCTGGTCGAGGCCGTAGACGGCGTCCTGGCCGCCCTTGAAGTGGCCGTCCTTCGCGTCCTTGATCGCGAGGTAGACCGCCCTGTTGACGCCCTTCAGCGCCGAGGTGAGGATGTACGGCCCGAGGAAGCTCTGATCCGCGTCGACTCCGACCCCCCACACACCCTTCTCCTTCGCCGCGTCGAGGGCGCCGAGACCGCAGCCGCCCGCGACCTGGAAGACGACGACCGACCCGGCCGCGATCTGGTCGAGCGCGACCTCCTTGCACTTCGCCTGGTTGGTGAAGTCCTGCGAGTAACCGTTCAACGTCTTGATGCCCGGCACCGCCGCCTTTGCCCCGGCCTGGTAGCCGGCGATGTAGCGGTCGACCGGCGGCTGCTTCATCCCGCCTACGCTCGAGATGACGTTGCCGCCGCGCGCCTTCGCCGCCAGTGCGCTCGCGTAGCCGGCGAGATAGCCGACCTGCTGCTCCCTGAAGAGCAGACCCTCGACGTTCTTCAGCTTCCCCTCGTCGGCGTTCGAGACGTCCACGATCGCGAAGTGCGTCTTCGGAAACGTCTTCGCGACCGACTCCATCGCCTGGATCTCGGTGAACCCGACGGCGATCACGAGGTTGTAGCCCTGGCGCGCGAGCGCGCTCAGGTTGGGGACGTAGTCGGCGGCCGACGCCGCGGTCACGACGCGGGTCTGCACGCCGAGGTCGGCCGCCGCCTTCTGGAGGCCGACGTAGGCGAGATGGTTGAAGCCACGGTCGTTGAGGCCGCCCGTATCGGTGCTCAGACCGACCTTGAACGCGCTGCCCGACCCGCCGGTCGTCGTCGCGGGCGTCGAGGTCGCCTTCTTCGTGGAGCCGCAGCCCGCGACGGCTGCGGCGAGCGAAAGGGCGACGGCGAGCGTAATCAGCTTCTGCACGGGTATCT
Organism: Gaiellaceae bacterium; assembly: GCA_050697615.1. GTDB lineage: Bacteria > Actinomycetota > Thermoleophilia > Gaiellales > Gaiellaceae > PALSA-600. The sequence goes on along the minus strand of JBOGZX010000162.1, from coordinate 5,413 downwards.
CCGGAGTTCGGGCCTGCAGGGACGGAAACCGCCTCCGAGTCTACGTTTCCGCCGCGTCGCAGGTCGGGCCGGCCGCGTCCGCGACGATGTCGCGCCAGCGGGCGAAGAGGAGTTGATGTGTGCCGGGCACGACCCGCAACGAGGCGTTCGGCAGCAGGCGCTCGTACTCGGCGCCGATCGCCGGCGGACACACGCGGTCTGCGTCGCCCCACCAGAGCGTCACCGGCGCGCGCACGGCGCCCACTTCGAATCCCCAGGGGCGGCAGAGATAGACGAGCTCCTGCGCGAGCCAGAGCCCGCCGTACCGGAACGACTCGACGCGGCCTCGCGCGTACGCCGCGTCGGTGCCCGGATCTCCGGTCGGCGGCGGAGGCAGGCGTCCCCACTGCTCGAGGCGTCGTGCCGCGACCCGCGGCGCGACGCGTGCGAGGCGCGTCACCCGGCGGACGTCGCGCGGCAGCATCTCGAGCCTGCGGGCACGTGGCATCGACCCGACGAGCGCGACGCGGCTCACCCGGTCGGGCGCGAGCGCCGCGAGCGCGAGGGCATGGGGGCCGCCGGCCGACCAGCCGATCACGCCGAACCGCTCCGGCTCGAGCTCGGCCAGCGTCTGCTCGGCCCAGCGTCGGAGCGTGCGCCAACGCTTCGCGGGGCCGCAGCGGTCGACCGCCAGCAGCCGTACTCGGAGCTCGGCGGCGATCGAGTCGTCGGGATGCCGCGACAGGCGCGAGTCGCCGCCGCCGTGCAGGTACACGACCGGCCTCCCGTTCGGATCGCCGATCTCGTCGAGGGTCAACGAGCCTCGACGATCGCGGGAAACGGCAGCGCTCTCCACTGGGCGAAACCGAGCCCGGCATAGAGCGAGATGACGAGGCCGTGCGACACGGCGACCCCGTCGAAGTCGTCGAGAGCCGCGCACATCCGCGCGAGCGCCGCCTCCCGCGGTTCCCACCCGCGCACGTCCTCGCCGGCGAGGTAGCGCCCGACGAGCGCGGGATATGCGTCCGACCACGGACGGTCGACCTCGCACAGCCGCTCGTCGACCTCCGCGTCGAGACCCGCGAGCCGGGCGGTGTCGCGCGCCTTCTGCTCCGGGCTCGCCAGCGCCGCTCCCGCAGGAAGGGAGAGCGCGGTCGCGGCCCCGCGACCCTGTGCCGACAGCGGCCACTCGCGGGACGGGACGGCGGGGTCGACCACGACTGCTGCGTGGCGCACGAGCAGCAACATACGCCGAGCGTAGTGCAGACGAGGCTTGACGCACAGATCTCGAAAGAGTAGTTTCGAAAGATGCATCTTGAGAATTCGCTCACGCTCACCGATCCCCGCGCGATGCGCGCTCTCGCACACCCGACCCGGCTCGCCTTGCTCGACCACCTGCACGCCGCCGGGCAGGCGACGGCGACGGAGTGCGCGGCGGCGGTCGGCGACAGCCCGTCTTCGTGCAGCTATCACCTGCGGGCGCTCGGCCGCTGGGGGTTCGTCGAGGAAGCCGGCGGAGGCGCGGGCCGGGAGCGGCCCTGGCGGCCGACAGCGGCCAGGATCGAGTTCGACTCCGACGGAACCGAGGCAACCGTGCTGCGCGACGAGCTGGTCGCCCGCCAGCAGCAGCGACTGCGCGACGCCCTGCGCCGCGAGCACGAGCTTCCGCGACGCTGGCGCCGGGCGGTGCAGACGTCGGCGGCGACGCTCGAGCTGACGCTCGCCGAGCTCGAGCAGCTCGGCGAGCGCTACGAGAAGCTCCTCGACGAGTTCCGCGGACGCGGGAAGCGACGCGGCACGCACCGGGTCGTGGCGACGTTCGGAGCGGCCGCCGAAGCTCCGGAGTAGAGATGCGAGTCGACCGCGGGCGTCGCGGCGCGTTCGGCGGCGTCCGTAGACTCGCCCGCGTGAACCGGCTCGAGGGGAGGCACATCGTCGTGACCGGCGCCGGAACGGGCATCGGGCGTGCGGTCGCGATGCGGCTCGCCGACGAGGGAGCGCGGCTCACGCTGCTCGCGCGCGACGAGTCGCGACTGCGTGGCGTCGTCGCCGGCGCGACCACGAGATCGTGCGACATCCGCGATCGCGAGCAGGTCTTCGCCGCGATCGACGAGCCGCTCGACGGCCTCGTCGCGAACGCCGGCATCGGCGGCCCGAACGAAGCCGGCGAGGGCGACCGGTGGGGCGATATCGTGCAGACGAACCTCTTCGGCACCTACTGGTGCTGCCGCGCCGCGGAACCCCTGCTGCCCGACGGAGGCCGCATCGTCGCCATGGGCTCGATCCTCGCGCGCATCGGGGTGGCCGGCTACACCGGCTACTGCGCGTCGAAGGCCGGGCTGCTGGGCCTCGTGCGCTCGCTGGCGGCGGAGCTCGCGCCGCGCAGGATCCAGGTGAACGCGATCTGCCCGGGCTGGGTGAACACCGACATGGCGTGGCAGGGCCTCGACGCCTTCCCCGGCCGGACGCGCGAGCAGGCGTTCGCGGAGGCCATGCGCGAGGTGCCGCTCGACCGGATGAGCGAGCCGGAGGAGATCGCCGGCACCGTCGCGTGGCTCCTCTCCGCCGACGCCGTCGGGGTCACCGGACAGGCCGTGGATCACAACAACGGCGCCTTCATGATCTAGTTTCGGGTAGCTTCGGGCACCGATGCTCTCGACGGTATCCCTCGTCGTCGCCGTCCTGTCGGGGACCAACAAGATCGCGCTCGCCGTGGTCGGCGGCCTGTTCATCCTGTTCGCGCTCGTCTCCTCGATGGTCGTGCCGCGGCGCTACCCGGAATTCCCGGGACGCGGCGTCGGCTGGTTCTCGACGCTGGCGGTGCTGTTCCTGGCCGGAACGATCGCGACCGTCATCGTCTTCGGCAAGGAGACCGAGGCGCCGGCCGAGGCAGGAACCGCTACGCAGACGGCACCGACGACGCCGCCGACGACCAGGTCGTCGACCGGAGCCGCACCCACCACGGCGACGACGACCGCGCCCTCGACCGGTGCGACGGGAAATCCCACCGCGGGCAAGGCCGTCTTCGAGTCGGCCGGCTGCAGCGGCTGCCACACCCTGAAGGACGCAGGCGCGACCGGCAAGGTCGGGCCGAATCTCGACGACCTGAAACCCGGCGAGGCGACGGTGCAGCACCAGGTCGAGGTCGGTGGCGGCGTGATGCCGGCATTCAAGGGCCAGCTCAGCGCCAAGCAGATCCAGGACGTCGCCGCGTACGTCTCCAGCGTCGCGGGCTCCTGAGGTCGCCTCTCCCGAAAAGACCCCTTTACGTGCGAAACCCGCCCGGGGGAAGGGGCGGGATTCGCCGCAGTACGTCAGTCGCCGGTTGGGAACTTCAGGGGGAGCCGGCAACCCCATCCTGCAAGATGAGCATACGCTTCTGCATCGCCCGAAAGGGTGATCTGCGTCTCAACGGTCCGCGAGCAGCGCGACCGGCGCCGAATACCAGGCATGTCGGACCGCCGGGGTCGTAGACGGGCGGTGCGGGACCCGGCGGCCTTGCAGATCGTGCCTGGAGCGGAGAAGGAGGGATTCGAACCCTCGAGGCAGGGATTTCCCCACCTAACGCCTTAGCAGGGCGCCGCCTTCAGCCACTCGGCCACTTCTCCGGGCGCGCGCATCGTACCCGAGCCCTCCGGACGCGAAGCCCGCCTCGCGGCGGGCTTCGGCGACGTCCACGTCCGGAAAAAGCGGAGGGAGAGGGATTTGAACCCTCGATGCACCTTTCGGCACATACGCGATTTCCAGTCGCGCTCCTTCGGCCGCTCGGACACCCCTCCGGGACTGCGTGCGCCCGGTCGCGGGCACCAGCGTACCCCAGCCGATTCGGCCGACTCCGGCGTTCAGGGGACGGACTGGAAGCGTGCGACGGTGAACGCGATCAGCAACGGCACGTTCAGCATGAAGAGCGCGAGCATCAGCGTCATCACGACAAGCGGCCCGCCGCGGGTGTGGTCGTAGACGAAGGCGTACTCGATCATCCCCGCGATCAGGGCGTAGGCGAGCAGCGCCCACTTTCCCACCTGGAAGAAGCGCTGCCACGCGAAGTCGTCGATCCGCGAGAGCAGAAACGCGTTCGTCAACTGCAGGCCGGCCGCCACCACGAGGAGCACGACCGCGAACCAGAGCGGCGCATGCTTCGGCAGGTACGCCGCGAGGTAGATCACGCCGCCCGCGATCGCGATCATCGACGCCGCGCCGATCTCGGTGACGGGCGGCAGTCGACGGTCGACGAGGCTCGGCGCCTCGGCATGAGCGTGGGCGCTCAACTGACGAGCCTCGTCATGATGATCAGCGTCACGACCTGCATCACGCCCGTGATCCCCGCCGTGTAGACGAAGCGGCGCATCAGACGCTCGACCACCCGGCCGTCGGGCTGCGGCTTGCGCAGCTCGAACAACACCGCCACGTTCGCCGGCTCCAGATACGCGAGGGCGATCACCGCCATCACGCCGACGACGCCGAACGACGCGACGACCCACGCGTGGCGCGGGTTCGACGTGTCGAGGAAGCCGTCCTGCCGCGCCAGCTGAAAGCCCGCCGCGAGCGTCATCGTGACGATCGTCGGCATGATCAGCAGCATCTTCGGCATGAAGCGCGTGGAGAACTCGATGCGCGCCGGGATCGACATCCGGCCGATGATCGGGCCGACGACGAAGCCGACGAACAGGTCGATCCCGGTCCACAGGCCGCCGCCGACGATGTGGCAGAAGACGAGCCCCCAGCGCGCGTCGCGCGCGATCGCGACGACGACGCCGACCAGGACGAGCGCGACGATCGGCAGTCCCTTCACCGGCACGACGACGACCTGCGGCCGCGCGGGCGCGCCGGGTACGGTCGTTGCCGAGGCTGCGACGGCCATGACGAACGATTCTACGGACCTGACCGGCCGGCGCAAGCCCTGCAGGGAGCAGCGTCTCCACGTGCTCGCCGCCTGGCGGGAGGCGCCCTTCTACAGCGAGCGCGAACGGGCCGCCCTCGCGTGGCGCGAAGCGTTGACGCTGCTGCCGGGAAGCGGCGCCCCCGACGACGTGTACGCGGAGGTGGAGGCGCGGTCTCCTCGACGAAGATCAGCCTGGCGCCCACGGCAGCTCCGGCTCCGCGTGGAGGCAAGGCGCTCGACGACGAGTCGATCGCGAGGCGGTGCAGCGGAGGGGGAGGGATTTGAACCCTCGATCCGCCTAACGACGGATAACGGTTTTCGAGACCGCCGCATTCGACCGCTCTGCCACCCCTCCGCGAGCGGACGCCATGGTAACCGGCGACTCGTCCACGCGCTCCAGCGTCAGCGTCGCGCGCACGATACTTGCGCCAATGGCCGCGCCGTTCGTGGAGCTCGACGTCGGCGGTCGCACCGTCAATGTGACGAACCCCGACAAGGTCTACTTCCCCACGCGCGGGGAGACGAAGCTCTACCTCGTGCAGTACTTCGTGG
>JBOGZX010000161.1:0-6868 GCA_050697615.1 Gaiellaceae bacterium | reverse complement strand
ACCTGCGGCAGGCGAACTGGCAGCTGAAGAACGACGACGAGCTACGCGCACGGGTGAACGAGAACCTGGAGCGCGTGGGCGTCCCGGCCTACTCGGGCGCGGTCGAGGTCAAGCACTTCCTCTGGCTGATCGCCGAGGGCGACGGCTACGAGCAGCTGAAGCAGGTCGCGCACCGCGGGCTGAAGGGGCTGAAGATCGCGCCCTTCTACGGCTGCCAGATCCTGCGGCCGTCGAAGATCCTCGGCTTCGAGGACCCCGACCGGCCGTGGTCGCTGGAGGCGATCATCACCGCCTGCGGCGGCGAGCCGATCGACTACCCCGCCAAGATCAAGTGCTGCGGCTTCCCGATCATCCAAGCCCGCGAGGAGACCGCTCTCGCCGAGCTGATCCAGCCGATCGAGCAGGCAATGGAGGCCGGCGCGGATGCGATGGTGACGCCCTGCCCGCTCTGCCACCTGTCGCTCGACGCCTGGCAGTCGAAGCTGAAGGCCGCGACCGGCCGCGACTACAAGATGCCGATCCTGCACCTCTCGCGGCTCGTCGGCGTGGCGGCGGGTCTCGCGGACTCGGAGCTGAAGTTCCGGCGCCACGTCGTCTCGGTCAAGCCGGTCCTCGAGAAGCTCGAAGCCTGAGCCTGAGCGTCGGCCGCATCCTCGCCGGCGGCGGCACGGCCGGCACGGCGGGACGGGCCCTTGCCGGGGCGGGTCTCGTTGCTGCGGCCGGGCTCGGTTACGGCTGGTTCGAGGCCGGTTGGGTGCGTCTGCGGGAGCTCGAGCTGCCGCTCGAGGGACTGCCGGCGGAGCTCGACGGCGTCCGGATCGCGCACCTCTCCGACTTCCACCTCGGCATGCCCTCGCGAGGCAAACGGGCGGTGGAGCGGGCGGTGGACTGGGCCGCCTCGCGGCAGCCGGATCTCGTCTGCGTGACCGGCGACCTGCTTTCGCGTCCCCGCGGCGAGCCGCTGCTGCTCCGCCTGCTCGAGCGGCTGGGCAACCCGTACGTCGTGCTCGGGAACCACGATCTCGCGCTCTCGCGCGATCCGTTCTCGCGCCCGGCGGAGCTCGGCCGGCTCGACCACGGCACGCTGCTCGCCGACTCGTCGGTCGAGGTGGAGCTGCGCGGCAGGCGCGTCGAGCTCGCGGGTATCGATCCACGTTCGTGGCTCCGGCAGCGGCGGAGCGGCCTCGCGCCCTCGGACGCGGACCTGCGGATCCTGCTCTGCCACTTTCCGGGCGTCCTCGACCGGGTGGAGCCGCGCCGCTTCGACCTGATCCTCGCCGGCCACCTCCACGCGGGTCAGATCGTGCTGCCGTACGGCTTCGGCAAGGTGCTGCTGGCGCATCCGAGCGCCGCGTACACCCAGGGCGTCTACGAGCGCGCGGGAACGACGATGCACGTGTCGCCGGGCCTTGGCACCACCTTCGTGCCGCTCCGCTTCTTCGCCCGCCCGGAGGCGACCGAGCTCGTTCTACGATCTGTCTGATGGAAGGCCACAGCGTGATCTCGCCCGAGGTGCTGGCGCGGTATGCCGCGGACGCCGCCGCGGAGGTTCCGGGCGTGCACACGATCGAGCGGCGCGGCGCGAAGGTGGCCGGAGCCGGGGTGGAGGTGCACGTCGTCGTCGACTACGGCGCGAACGTGCCGACCGTCGCAGGTGAGGTGCAGCGGCGCGTGGCGGACTATCTCGAGCGGATGACCGACATCCGCCCGGCCGCGGTGCACGTCGTCGTCGAGGACGTGCAGCGACCGTCGTGATGCCCATGGGCGCGACCGAGGACGCGGCAGCGCGCCGCATGATCACGAGCCGGGGGCCCGGCGAGCAGCGCCGGCCGCGTCACTAGATGCCGCCGCACCTGTCAGGGCTCACCAGGCTGTCGCTCGAGACGGTGCCGTCGGTGTGTCACGAGTGCACCTGGTGGCAGTCGCGCGGCCCGCGGGCGATCGACAAGGACCGGTGGATGGAGAAGGCCGAGCTCGAGTTCGGGGCGTTCGGCACCGTCTACTACGACTCCGACGGGAAGGTGCTCGGGTCGATGCAATCCGGCCCGGCGCACGCCTTTCCGCGTTCCTACGAGCTGCCGGCAGGCCCGCCGAGCGACGACGCGATCCTCGTCACGTGCGCGTACCTCGTCGACCATTCGAGCCCCTGGGTGCTGCAGTCGCTCTTCCTCGCCGCGATCGGCGAGGCCCGCGACCGCGGCGCGCGCGGCCTCGAGGCGTTCTCGTATCGCTACCCGGAAGGCGAGTCGCCGTACGAGCGGTTCCGCGTCCACAAGACGGTGTTCCCGCAGGACTTCCTCGCGGATCTCGGCTTCGAGGTGAAGCGCGTCGCGGGTCGCGTCGGCCTCTCGCGCCTCGAGCTGGGAGGGCTCGTCCCGGTCGTCGAGGGCCGCCGTGAGAAGGTGCTGCGCGTGGTCACCGGCGCCCTCGCGGGGCCTGATCCGGTCCCGGGACGCACGGGCGTCGCCCGGCCCTGACCCCGGCCCCAGGCCCGAGCTCGCTGCACCGCGTATCCGTCCGGGGGCCGTCCGCCCGACCCTGAAAGAGGTGAGTGTCGAGGGACGACGTCGGCTATGCGGCGGCGCGCGCGCGGTCGAGCACGAGCTCGGCGATCTGGATCGCGTTCAGCGCGGCGCCCTTGCGCAGGTTGTCCCCCGCCAGGAAGAGCGCGAGGCCGCGCTCGACGGTGGGGTCGCGGCGGATCCGGCCTACGAGCACCTCGTCGGCGCCCGCCGCCTTGCCCGGGCTCGGAAACTCCTCGACGCGCACCGACGGCGCGGCGGCCAGCAGCGCGCGCGCTCGCTCCGGCGGCAGCTCCTCCTCCGTCTCGACCCAGATCGCCTCCGCGTGTCCGACCATCACCGGCACGCGCACGCACGTCGCGTGAACCGGCAGCTCCGGCAGCTCCATGATCTTGCGCGTCTCGTCGCGCAGCTTCGACTCCTCCTCGAACTCCTCGCCGTCGAAGCTCCAGTCCATCCGCAGGTCGTGCTCGGCGGGCGGCTCGGCGCGCAGCCGCTCCATTGCCTGCGCGCCGGCGCCCGAGACCGACTGGTACGTCGCGACGCGCACGCGGACCAGCCCGGCGGCCTCGTGCAGGGGGCGCAGCACGCACGTCAGCGGGATCGTGCAGCAGTTCGGATTCGCGATGATCCCCTCGTGCTCGAGGGCGCGGCCGGGATTCACCTCCGGCACGACGAGCGGGACTCCCGGCTCGAGCCGGTACGCGGCAGACTTGTCGATCGCAACGGCCCCGCCCCGGACGGCGTGCGGCACGAGCTCGAGCGACGCGCCCGTGCCGACCGAGAAGAGGAAGAGGTCGACGTCGCCCCGCGCCAGCGCCTCGGGCGTCGCCTGCTCGACCGTGCGCCCGTCGAGCTCCCGGCCTGCCGAGCGGGCCGAGGCGAAGACCCGGACGTCGTCGTAGCCGCGCTGCCGCAGCAGATCGAGCGTCACGGCGCCGACGGCGCCCGTCGCCCCGACGACGCCGAGCCTAGGCGAGCTCGAATGCATCGTGCAGCGCGCGCACGGCCGCGTCCACGTCGTCGGAGGGGATATGGCACGAGATCTTGATCGGCGACGTCGAGACGACGGCGGGCGAGATACCCTCCCGCTCGAGCGTCGCGAACGTCTTCGCCGCGACCCCGGGGTGGCTCTTCATCCCGGCGCCGATCACCGAGACCTTGCCCAGGTCGTCCCGGCACTCCCACCGTGCCTCGAGCCCGTCGAGCGCGCCCTTCGCGGCGAGCTTGTCCTCGGGCGGCGCCGAGAAGACGATCTCGGCCGAGCTCTGCAGGATCGTGTCGACGTTCACGTTCGCCCTCGACAACGCCCCGAACAGGCGTGCGGGGGTCGCGCCGGAGACGCGGTACACCGTCTCCTCGCGCTGATGGACGACGGCGGAGATGAGCGCCTTCTCGAGCATGGGATCGTCCTCCTCGGTGATCCAGGTCCCCTCGTCGTGCTCGAACGAGGAGCGGACGTTCAGCCGAACGGTGTGCGTCCGCGCGATCTCGACCGAGCGGGCCATCATCACGCCGGCGCCCGCCGACGCCATCTCGAGCATCTCCTCGAAGCTGACCCGGTCGAGCTTGCGCGCGGTCGAGACGAGCCGCGGGTCTGCGGTGAAGACGCCGCGCACGTCGGTGTAGATCTCGCAGGCGTCGGCGCCGAGCGCAGCGGCCAGCGCGACGGCCGTGGTGTCGGAGCCGCCCCGACCAAGCGTCGTCACGTCGAGCGACTCGCCCGACACGCCCTGGAAACCCGCCACCAGCACGATCTCGTCACGCTCGAGCGCCTCGTGGATGCGCCGGGCGCGCACCTCTACGATCTTCGCCTTGGTGTGGCTCGAGTCGGTGACGATTCCAGCCTGTGAGCCGGTCAGCGAGATCGCGCGGTGGCCGAGGTCGACGATCGCCATGGCGACGAGCGCGCACGACACGCGCTCGCCGACCGAGAGCAGCATGTCCAGCTCACGCGCCTGCGGCGTCGGCGAGACACGGTGCGCCAGCGCCAGCAGCTCGTCGGTGGTGTGACCCATCGCGGACACCACGGCCACGACCTTTCCGCCGTCCTCATGTGCTGCGACGAGGCGCTCGGCGACGCGCCTCAGCCTGTCCGGGTCCGCCACCGACGTGCCGCCGAACTTCATCACGACGACACCCGGCGTGCGAGGCGCCCGCTCGACCGCGGGAACCGCTTCGAACTCGGTCAGGGCCATTTGCGACAGTGTACGGAGGCCATGCACCTGCGCCCGTCGTCCCTGCCCGAATGGGTCGCCCTCATCTTCGGGGCGATCGGCGTCGGCCTGCTGCCCTGGACGATCTGGCTCTCGCGCTCGCTCAACTCGCATCACGTCACGGAGCACTGGAACACGGCCTGGTCGGGCTTCGACACCGGGCTGGCGCTGGTGTTCCTCGCGACCGCGTTTGCGGCACTCCGGCGGTCGCCCTGGGTGGGTGCGCTCGCCGCTGCGACCGGCACGCTGCTCGTCACCGACGCCTGGTTCGACATCGTGCTCGAGAGCCACGCCGACGAGTTGCGGAACTCGATCCTGCTGGCCGCGTTCGCCGAGCTGCCGCTGGCGGCGTTCTGCTTCTGGATCGCCTACCGGACGGAGCGCTTCCTCGCGCACGTCGTGCAGGTCGCGTCACATCTCTCGGCGCCCGGAGAGGGCTCGGCCGAGGGTGACCTCGTCGGCGTACTCGAGGTCGCCTCCGACGGGGAGCCCGCTCGCGAGCCGGGTCACCCGGACCCGCCCGCGTAGCCGGTCCGCGAGAAACGCCGCCGTCGCCTCGCCCGTCATGTTCGGGTTCGTGGCGAGGACGACCTCCTGCACCCCGTTGACATCGACGCGTCGCAGCAGCTCGTCGATTCGCAGGTGGGCCGGCTCGACGCCGTCGAGCGGCGACAGCGCTCCGCCGAGCACGTGGTACAGGCCGCGGAACTCGTGCGTGCGCTCGAGCGAGACGACGTCGACCGGCTGTTCCACGACGCAGATCAGGGCGTGGTCGCGTCGCGCGTCCGTGCAGATTCCGCAGAGCTCCTCTTCGGTCAGGTTGCCGCACTCGCGGCAGAAACGGACGCGTTCCTTCACCTCGGCGAGCGCCGCGGCCAGGGCGAGCGCCTCGTCCTTCGGCTTCTGGAGGATGTGGAACGCGAGTCGCTGCGCCGTCCGCGAGCCGATCCCGGGCAGGCGCGTCAGCTGGGCGACGAGGTTCTCGACGGAGGGGCTGAACACGTGCCCATTGTGCCCGCACGCGTCGGCCGGACCTGCCCGCGGCGGACACGTCCGGGGGTGACCGAACCGGAGGGTCAGCCCGTCAGCGCAGCTTCGTACGACGCGCGGTCGACGGCGATCAGGCGCACGTCCGTCAGCGAGACGACGCCGACGTCGCCGCTGCCGTCGAGCTTCTCCCACTCGCCGACGACCTGGCCCGGGCCGCGCTCGTCCTCGCCTTCCGGCGTGCGCACGAGCAGGATTCCCTGCAGCACGAGGAAGACACCGTTCACCGGCAGCCCCGGCTCGACGAGCACGTGACCCTCGTCGAAGGAGAGCTCGCTGCCGACGTCGACGAGCTTGGCTACGAACGACTCGTCGACCTACAACCCCGGCAGGAGCCCGCCCAGGTCGGGCGGCAGCACGCTCTTCATCTTCTCCTCGACCTTCGCGTGCGCGGCGCGGAGCGCCTCGTTCACGGCGGCCATCACGAGGTCGGAGAGCAGCTCGGGATCGTCCGGGTCGATCGCCTTCGGGTCGATCCGCAGCTCCCGGAGCTCACCGCCCGCGCTCGCGACGGCGGTCACTATCCCGCCGCCCGACGAGGCCTCGGCCGTCTCCTTCGCCGCCTCCTCCTGCATCTGCTGCATCTGGGCCTGCATCTCCTGCGCTTGCTTGAGCAGCGCGTCCATGTCGAAGCTCACGTCCCTGGCCTCCTCTCGCTCACGGTTCCAGCTCCCTCGCGTCGAAGGTGCTCTTGATCAACCCCAGAAGATCGTCCTCGCTCGGCGCCGGCTCGTCGGCGTCGCCTGCATGTCGGGCCTCGCCGAGCTCGAAGGCGACGGCGAGCCTGCGGCCCGTCACCTCGTAGAGCGCCTCGCGCAGCAGCGCCGCGTTCTTCGGATCCTCGGCCAGCTTGAGGTGGAACGCCGCCGTCTGCGGGAACTCGAGCGTCAGCGTGTCACCGGCGAGCGAGGCGGGATGCGCCTCGCCGAGCGTCTTGCCGATCGGTATCGACCGCTGCTCAACCGCAGGCAGGATCGAGCGGCGCCACGCCTCCTGCAGCTGCTCGAGCTCCACCGTCGCCGGCGGCTCCGCGGCGGCCGGCGCGTCGGGCTCCGTGACCACCTCCACGGCCGGCCCGGATCC
>JBOGZX010000160.1:0-3743 GCA_050697615.1 Gaiellaceae bacterium | reverse complement strand
GGCCCCGGGCCCGTCCCTCGCTGCCGCGCCACGTCCTGACGGCCCAGCCGAACGCCCCGCGGACACGCATCCCGGTGGATCCAGGCTGAACAGAGTTCGAAAAAGGCTGAACTGCGATAGCCGAACTGGCGTGAGGAGGTCGCCGGGCGAGCGGTCTCAACGCGATCGCGGGATCATGGATCGTGGTCTTCATCCTCGCGTCGTGGAGCATGGCCGCGACCCGCGAGCCTGCCGTGCTGCCGCCGCGCTGACGCCGAATCGCCTGCGAGGGTGATCCAGAGCAGGGAGGCGGCCGTGGAGCCGCCTCCCGCACCCTGACCTCGCCGCTCAGGTGTCGCCGCCCGGCGGGCTAACGTCCCCCTGCGTGGCAACCGACAGGAGCGAAGGTCGCCGCGCGTCCCACGGGGTGCTGCTCGCCGCGATCGTGCTCGCGGGCCTCAACCTTCGCGTCGTCTTCGCGAGCCTGCCGCCGCTCCTGCTGCACGTCCGCGCCGACCTCGGCCTCTCCGCCGGTGTCGCCGGCCTCCTGACGACGGGCCCCGTGATCTGCTTCGGCCTCTTCGCGCCGCTCGCCCCGCGGCTCGCACGGCGCGTCTCGATCGAGCGCCTCCTGATCGTGCTCGCGGCGCTGACCGCGGCCGGAACCGCGGCGCGCGGTCTGAGAGGGGTCGTGCCGCTCTTCGCCGGCACGTTGCTCGCCGGCATCGCGATCGCGGTGGCGCAGACGCTCGTCCCGATCCTCATCCGCAGCCGCTTCCCGGAGCGGGCGGGCGTGCTGATGGGAGGCTTCTCGATGGCGTTGACCCTCGGCGCGGCGGTCGCGGCCGGGCTCGCCGTCCCGCTCGAGACGCTGCTGCACGGCTGGCGCGGCTCGCTCGCCGCGTTCGGGCTTCCGGCGGCGCTCGCGGCGGCAGTCTGGCTGGTGCCGGCCGCGGAGTCCGCGACGATCCTTCCACGCACGCCGTCGCTCCGGCTCTACCGGCTGCGCGGCTCGTGGTCGCTCGCCGTCTACTTCGGGCTGCAGTCGATGGTCTTCTACTCCGGCCTCACCTGGCTGCCCTCGATTCTCGAGTCCCACGGGTTCAGCGAGGCGGCGGCGGGCGGCCTGCAGGCATTCGCGAACGCGGTGCAGATCGCGCCGGCGTTCCTGGTGCCGGTGCTCGCGGGCCGCAGGCTGCACCAGACTCGGATCCTGCTCCTGCTGATCGGCATCTCGCTCGTCGCGCTCGCCGGGCTGCTCACGGCGCCGGGGATCGCGCTGCTCTGGATGCCGCTGCTCGGCCTCGCCCAGGGCGGTGCGCTGGGGCTCGCGCTGATCCTGCCGGTGCTGCGCGCGGCCACCGCGGCCGGCGTCGCCGCACTCACGGCGATGGCGCTCTCGGTCGGCTACCTGCTCGCCTCGGTGGGGCCGTTCGCGCTCGGCGTCGCCCACGACGCGACGGGCGCCTGGCGCGCTCCTCTGATGCTGATGATGGGGATGACCGCGGCAGAGCTGGTCGGCATCCCGGCCACGCGGCACCGGCCCGGCGAGTCGCGGGAAGGGAAGGCGGCGCCCGTCGCGAACCTCGCCGGCAGGTAACCGCGTTGAGACAGGGTCACAGCAGGTTCTGCCCGGGCGCCGTCCGGGCCGGAAGCGAGGATCTCGAGTCGAGAGCGCAGGTCGAAGGCACATTGACGGGTGAGGTCGGGCTTCAGGTGCCAACTGACCCACCGACCGAAGCGCGAGGGCTCGAATGCACGTAGGTCGATCCCGCCGGCTCCCTCGAGGTGCCGGCGGGATCCGTCTCGTTTTACGTTCGCCTTACCGAACCGCTACCCGCCGCTGACCGTCGCGGGAGAGGGTGAGTCCATGCGGAGGCTCGTCGCCACACTCGCCGCTTCCTTCCTGCTCGCGACGGCCGGCGTTGCCGGTGCGGGCGGCGTGCCTCCGTTTCCCAAGCTCCCCGGCGCCTGGTCGCATGCCGAGCTCAACGTGACGATCCACAAGCAGCCGCACACGCTGATCCTGGACCGCGGCCGCATCGTCCAGGTCTCCGCGACGCAGCTGACGCTCGCCGAGCGCGTGGGCCACGTCGTCGCGGTGATTCCGCTCTCGCCGCGGACGATCATCACGCCGCGGGCTCTGGTCTCGCCACGGGGCAGGCACGGGAGCCCGTTGAGGCTCCGGCGGAACCTGAACGTGCAGACGATGCGGATCGACGGCGGCCCGGCCGTTCGTGTCCGTGTGACCCGCTGAGTACCCTTTCGGCTGTGGCGGGGACAGTTCTCCTCGTCGAGGACGAGCCGTCGGTGGGCGAGCTCGTCCGCGGCTACCTGTCGCGCGACGGCTATCGCGTCGTGTGGGTGCGCTCCGGCGAGGAGGCGCTCGTTGAGCTGGAGCGGCATTCCGTCCGGCTCGTTCTGCTCGACATCGGCCTGCCCGGACTCGACGGGTTCGACGTCTGCCGCACGATCCGCGCACGCTCGCAGGTGCCGATCCTGATGCTGACCGCCCGCGACGAGGAGCCGGACCGGATCGTCGGCCTCGAGGTCGGCGCCGACGACTACATCACCAAGCCGTTCTCCCCGCGCGAGCTCGTCGCACGGATGAAGGCGGTGCTGCGCCGGTCCGAGCCCTCGGAGCAGCGGGCCACGTTCTCGCTCGGGGACGTCGTCCTCGACCGCGAGTCGCACGACGTCACCGTCGGCGGCGCGCCGGTCGACCTGACCGCGAAGGAGTTCGAGCTGCTGGCGTACTTCATGGCCCACACGGGCGCGCTCGTGTCGCGCGACCTGCTGCTCGATCGCGTGTGGGGACTCGAGTATCCCGGCGGGACGCGCACCGTCGACGTGCACGTCGCACAGCTGCGTCGCAAGCTCGGCCGCCCCGACCTGATTCGCACGCTGCGAGGAGCGGGCTACAAGGCCGTCTCGCCGTGAGCAGCCTGCGGGCGCGGCTGTTCGCGGCGACGCTCGCGGCGCTGGCGCTCACGCTCGCGCTCACGATCGGGATCGGCGCGGTGCTCACCCGGCGCCAGGTCGACCGTTCCCAGGTCTCGGCGCTTGCCCGCCGCGCCGACGACTTCGCGCTGCAGCGGCGCAAGAACGTCAGCTACGAGAACCAGGACCGTCGCGCCGGCCAGGTGCGGATCATCGTCGCGCCCCGCCCGCAACTCGCCCCGTATGTCCCGAGCACGGGGCACTCGAGCGACGGCAAGACGACTTTCGAGGGCGACCGCTACCTCTACTCGTACCGCACGCTTCCCTCGCGCGGCCTCCTGCTGCTGCAGCCCGAGGGCGTGCGCGAGTCGGAGTGGCGGCCGTTCCTGCGCGATCTGCTGGCAGCCGCGCTCGCCGGCGCGCTGCTCGCGGCCGCCCTGTCGTTCCTGCTCGCGCGCTCGATCGCGCGTCCGATCCGTCGCGTCGCCGACGCGACGCGCGCGCTCGCCGCCGGCCGCCGGCACGAGTCGCTGCCGCGCGAAGGCACCAGCGAGGTCGCGTCGCTCGCACAGGCGTTCAACGAGATGGCCGAGCAGCTCGCGAGCTCGCGCGAGGCCGAGCGGAACTTCTTCCTCTCCGTCAGCCACGAGCTGAAGACGCCGCTGACCGCGATTCGCGGCTACGCCGAGGGGCTCGCCGACGGCGCGTTCGCTCCCGGCGAGGCGGCACGCACGATCGCAATCGAGGCCGGGCGGCTCGAGCGGCTCGTTCGCGACCTGCTGGATCTCGGCCGAATGCACCGAAGCGAGTTCTCGGTGCGGCGC
>JBOGZX010000159.1:0-4444 GCA_050697615.1 Gaiellaceae bacterium | reverse complement strand
ACCTCGTTCTGGGGCGCGTTCATGGGCCTCATGGGCCGGGCCGCGCTGCCGCCCGGGCACGGCCTGTGGCTGCATGGCAACGGCATCCACATGTTCTTCATGCGCTTCCCGATCGACGCGATCTTCTGCGACCGCGAGCTCGTCGTGATCGACGTCGCCCGCGATCTGCAGCCCGGGAAGATGGCGGCCAGGAAGGGCGCGAAGGTCGTGATCGAGGTGGCGGTGGGCGCCGCGGCAGATGTCCGTGCCGGCGACCGGCTCGTGCTCGGTACGATCGACGCGTGAGCGCCACCCTGCTGAAGGATCTGCTCGAGCGCGCGTTCCCGGACGCCGCCGAGCTCGACGTTCTCGACCGGACGGGCGGGGGAGACCACTACCTGGTCACGGTGACCGCGCCGTCGCTGCACGGGCTCACCCTCGTCGAGCAGCATCGTCGCGTCTACGAGGCGCTCGCGGAGCCGCTCTCCGACGGCACCATCCACGAGCTGCGCATCAAGACGAAGGGAGGAACATGAGCTACAGCGAGAAGATCAAAGAGGTGATCGACGGCTCGGACGTGGCGATCTTCATGAAGGGAACGCCCGCGTTCGCCATGTGCGGCAACTCGGAGCGCGCGCTGCAGGCGCTGCGCCGGGCGGGTGCGCCGGTGACCGCGGTCGACGTGCTGCCAGATCCGCAGATCCGGCAGGAGCTGTCGGCGATCTCGGGGTGGCCGACGATCCCGCAGGTGTTCGTCAAGGGCGAGCTGGTCGGCGGAGCCGACATCGTGGAGGAGCTCGAGGCGAGCGGCGAGCTCGAGCAGACGCTCCGGTCGAAGCTCGGCGACGGCTACGGCGCGTCGCGCGACGAGACGACAGCCTCGCTCGCGTAACGCCGACGCCGGCTCCAGGGGCCGAAGGCGACCGCCGCGGCGATCCCGCACGCGCCGGCGGCCGCGATCGCCGCCGACGGACCCATCACCTGTGCCGCCGCGCCCGCGAGCACGAAGCCGAGGCCCTGGCACGTCATCATCCCGGCCGAGCTCAACGTCATCACGCGCGCGAAGAGGTGGTCGGGCGACGCGTCGCGGACGCGCAGGTCGAGCCCGAGCGAATAGAGCGCGCCGGCTCCCGACAGCGCAAGCAGCGGCAGTGCCAGCATGATCGGCGGGGTCGTCGAGAACGCGAGGTACGGCACGAACGAGATCGCGGCCGCCGGCGCCACGACGAGCCGTTGACGCTCGGTCGTCAGTCGCCAGACCCCCGCCAGGTCGCCTGCGACCATGCCGATGGGAAGTGCCGTCAGCCAGACGCCGACCAGCCATCCCCGGCCGCCCAACCCGGCGACGTACGGCGCCGCCAGCGCCTCGGGCGCCACGCTGAACGCGGGCACGAGCCAGGTGAGGAGCAGCAGGCGCCGTAGCTCGGCGTGGGCGAGCACGGTCCGGGCGCCGGCGAGCGAGTCTCGGAGGACGGCCGAGCCGGCCGGACGGCCCGTCACGGGCGCATCGGAGACGCCGAGCCGGATCACCAGCGCCGCCACGGCGAACGAGAGGGCGTTGGTCAGGATCGCCCCGCTCGGGGTGAGCACCACGAGCAGCGCGCCGCCGGCGGCGTTGCCGACGATCTGTGCGAGCTGCGCGACGATCCGCAGCAGGGATCGTGCGGGGACGTAGGCGTCGTCCGGGACGACCGCCCGCACGAGCGCCGCCTGCGCGCCGGCGGCGAGGCTGGTCAGCGTTCCGATGCCCACCAGCAGCACGAGCAGCAGCCAGACGGGAGCGCCCGGCCACGCCATCGCCGCCGCGACGAGCGCTGCGCCGAGACTGCACCGCGTCACCAGCCGGCGCGGCGGGACCCGGTCGACCACCGCCGAGAGCACGCCGCCGCCCAGCAGGTACGGCACGAACCCGAGTGCGAAGGTCAGCGACGAGAGAAGCGGCGACGCGGTCCGCTCGTAGACGAGCACGGTCAGCGCGACGGCGGCGACGGACGTGCCCGCAACGGTTGCGAGCTGCGAGACGAACAGCGCGCGGAACTGGGCATGCACGAGTGCGTCGCGGTAGCGGGTGCGCGTTTCCTGCGCCACCCGACCATCGTCGCCCCAGCGGATCCGCGTCGGCGAGAGATTCGGTTCAGGACGTATCTTGCGAGGCGATGACGCTCTTCACGCTCGCCGAGCCCGGAACGGCGCCGCTCGTCCGGTTCGCGATCTCGCCGGTCTGGGAGACGCTCGCGGCCGTGCGCACGTTCGTCGACGAGCGGTCGCGGCGCTATCACGAGCCGTGGCAGCGGACCGTCCGAGGGCGAGCCGCACGCGCCGACCTCGAGCTGTTGCTCGCGGTGCAGCCGCGCCGGGGCTACGTGCCCGACTTCCTGACGCCGCCGCCGGTCAGGCCGTCGCCGCGTCTACGCGACCAGCTTGCGGAGGTGCGGGCGACGCCGCTCGAGCGGGTCGCGCACGAATTGCGCCGCTGTGCCGACGGCCTCCCGAACGGACCCGCGGCGGTGACCGTGAAGCGGCTCGCGGGGAATCCGGCTGCCGGCCGCGAGCAGCTCGTGTCGAGCCTGCAGGAGGTCTGGCGCGAGCTGGTCGCGCCGTTCTGGCCGCGTGTGCGCAGCCTGCTCGACGACGATGTCGACCGCCGCTCGCACACCCTCGCCCGTCACGGCGTCCGGCGCGTGCTGGACGAGCTTCACCCGCGCATTCACCTGACGACGCACGGAGGCGTCTCCGTCGGCGACCGCGACGCACTGGAGGTGCCGCTCGACGAGCGCGGGCTCCTGCTGATGCCGAGCGCATACGCGTGGCCGGCGGTCGTGGCGATCACGGACGAGCCGTGGCAGCCGACGATCGTCTATCCGGCGAGCGGAATCGCTGCGCTCTGGAGGCGGCCGTCGCCGCCGCCGGAGGCACTCGCGCATCTCCTCGGCTCGACGCGGGCGTTGCTGCTCGCGAGTCTCGACCGTCCGCTCTCGACGACGGCGCTGGCCGGGCTCACCGAGCTGAGTCCGTCCGGTGTGTCCGGACACCTCCTGACCCTGCGCGACGCCGGCCTCGTCTCAGCCCACCGCGATGGACACGAGGTGCGCTACGCGGCGACGCCGCTCGGACGGGCGCTCGCTCGGGGCAGTTGACGGCGGCTACGCGCGCAGCACCGCGAGCACGTCGTCGGCGTGCGTCGCCGGCTTCACCTTGCGGAGCACCTTCTCGACGTTGCCGTCCGGGCCGATCACGAACGTCGAGCGTTCGACGCCCATGTACGTGCGGCCCATGTACTTCTTCTCGCCCCAGACGCCGTAGCTCTCGGCGACTGCGTGCTCGGGATCGGCCAGGAGCGTGAACGGCAGCTCGTACTTGTCCCTGAACTTCACGTGCGAGCGCTCGTCGTCCGGCGAGACGCCGAGTACGACCGCGCCCGCGCGCTCGAACTCGCCGTAGGCGTCGCGGATCCCGCACGCCTGCGTCGTGCAGCCGGGCGTATCGTCCTTCGGGTAGAAGTAGAGAACGACCGGCTTGCCGCGGAAACCGGAGAGCTTCACGCTCTCGCCGCTGTCGCTCTGCAGCTCGAAATCCGGTGCGGGCACGCCTTCGTCAACCACGTCGATCCTCTCTGTAGTGTGACCCGCCGATGCTAACGGCCCACCACGTGAACGCATTCCTCGTGATCGCCGTGTGCGCGATCGCGTCGGGTACGGCGTTCCTCGCATGGCGGCGGGGGCACGCCGGAGCCGGCGTCGCGCAGGCGCTCGCGCTGGCGCAGACGTTGATCGTCGCCCAGGTCGGGCTCGGCCTGCTGCTGCTCTCGGATCACCGGCGCGCGAGCGACCATCTCCACTACGCCTACGGCACGTTCGCCCTGCTCGCGGTGCTCTCACCGTGGCTCTACGCGCCGTCGGAGCCGCGCGCGCGGCTGCTCTGGTTCGCCTGCGCCACCCTGATCGCCGCCGCCCTGGGCATTCGCGCTTACATGACGGCATGAACCGCATCAGCCCGTTCGTCCGCAACCTCCTCATCCTCGCGCTCGTCGCGCTCGTCGTGGTGCTGCTGAATCTCGAGGTCGCGCTCGCGACGGTCGGGGCGATCCTCCGGCTCGTGTTCGTGATCGCGATCGCCGTCGTCGCCTACTTCGTCTGGCGCGACTTCGGGAGACGCGAGATCGACCTGTGGCCGAGCCGGTCGAAATGGGTCTTCTACGGGGCCTGCGCACTGCTCATCGTCGACATCGGCTGGTGGCTTCTGTCGCATCCGTCGGGACGCGACGCCCTGGCTGCGATCGTCGTCGCGGCGGTCGCGGTCTACGCCGGCATCCGCACCTGGCGCGACCGGCAATCGCTCGTCTAACGACGCTCGAGACGATCCTCGACGAGCGAGCCGATGCCGTCGAGCCGGTCGAGCGCCTCGCGCACCGGCATGTGCTGGCCCACGAAGATCGGCGTGTCGCGCTCGGTGTAGCGCGAGGCCT
>JBOGZX010000158.1:0-1532 GCA_050697615.1 Gaiellaceae bacterium | reverse complement strand
GCCGGCGTCGGACGCGCCCCCGCCGGCGCGGTGGTGCTCGCGCAGGTCGAGGCGGCCCCGCTGCCGGCCGTCCTCAGGGAGATGGACCGCGACAGCGACAACTTCACCGCCGAGATGCTGCTGAAGGAGCTCGGCGCCGAGGTCGGCGCCGGCGGGACGACCGCGGCGGGCACCGTCGTCGTCCTGCACGCTCTGGCGGCTGCGGGCGTGCCGCTCGCGGGAGTGCGGATCGCCGACGGCTCGGGCCTCTCCACCGAGGACCGCCTGACGGCCCACGCGCTGGCCGCGCTCCTCACCGTCGCGTGGAAGAGCGACGCGAGCGTGCACGACGCATTCTGGCGGGCGCTACCGGTCGCGGGCATCAGCGGCACGCTCGAGGACCGCATGCAGCGGGCGCCGGCGCGCGGTGCGGTTCACGCCAAGACGGGAACGACCGACCGCTCCTCGGCCCTCGCCGGCTACGTGGGAAGCCGTTTCGCCTTCGCGGTCCTGCAGAACGGCTGGCCCGTCGCCGCCACGCCCGCGCGCAAGGCGCAGGACCGGTTCGCGACGGCGCTGGCTTCAACCACCCAGTAGCGACACGAGATCCTCCTCGCCGAGGAGGGGGACGCCCGCCCGCTCGGCCTTCGCGACCTTCGAGCCCGGGCGGCCGCCGACGAAGACGCCCGCCGTCTTCTTGGAGACGTTGTCGGAGACCTTCGCGCCCAGCGCCTCCAGCGCGGTGCGGGCGTCGTCACGGGACATCGACTCGAGCGTGCCCGTGATCACGTACTGCTTCCCGGTAAGCGGCCCCTCGACGGGACGGTCGTGGTCGTCCGCCTCGAAGCGCAGACCGAGCGCGCGGAGCTCCTCGACGAGCCGCCGGTTGTCCTCGTCGGCGAACCACTCCGCGATCGCCTCCGCCCGCTCCGGGCCGATCCCCTCGCACTCCATGATCTCCTCCTGCGCGGAGGCCGCCAGCCGCTCGACGCTGCCGAAGTGCCGCGCGAGGCTCTGGGCGGTCACCCAGCCGACGTCGGGGATGTTGAGCCCGAAGAGCACGCGCCGGAAGGGGATCTGCTTGGACGCCTCGATCGCGTTCACGACGTTGGTCGCCGAGACCTCGGCGAAGCCGTCGAGCTCGAGCAGTTGGTCCTTCGAGAGGCGGTACAGCTCCGGCAACGAGCGGACGAGGCCGAGCTCCCAGAGCCGCCGGACGAGCTGCTCGCCGACGCCGTCGATGTCCGCGGCCGCCTGTACCCAGTTGATCAGCGACTCGAGCCCGCGGGACGGGCAGGCGCGGTTCGGGCAACGGTGCATCACCTCGCCCTCCGGTCGCACGATCCCGGCGCCGCAGAGCGGACAGCGCTCCGGCATCTTGAAACGCCTCGTCCCCTTCCGGTGCGCGCCGGCGGGCCCGACGATCTGCGGGATCACGTCGCCCGCACGTTGCACGATCACGTCGTCGCCCTCGCGGATCTCCTTGCGGTTGATGTCCTCCTCGTTGTGGAGGGTCGCGCGCGAGATCGTGACTCCGCCGACCTCCACCGGCT
>JBOGZX010000157.1:0-4941 GCA_050697615.1 Gaiellaceae bacterium | reverse complement strand
AACGACCGGTGGGCCGACGAACCCGGTGCCGCCGACGACCAGGGCCTTCACGAGGGGGGGAAGTTCTGCCAGTAGCGGCTCGGGGTGGGGCCCCGCTGCCCCTGGTACTTCGAGCCGAGCGACGAGCTGCCGTAGGGCGTCGAGGTCGGCTCGGTGAGCTGCATGAACGAGATCTGGCCGATCTTCATGCCGTAGTAGATCGTGATCGGCAGGTTGGCGACGTTCGAGAGCTCGAGCGTCACGTGCCCGTCCCAGCCGGGGTCGATGAAGCCCGCGGTCGAGTGGATCAGGAGACCCAGCCTGCCAAGCGACGATTTGCCCTCCAGACGCGCGACGAGGTCGTCCGGCAGGCCGACCCGCTCGAGGGTCGACCCCAGCACGAACTCGCCCGGGTGCAGGATGAACGGGCGGTCGTCGGCGATCTGAACCTCCTCGGTCAGCTCCTCCTGCGCCTGCTTGACGTCGATGAACGGGTAGCGCGCATTGTGGAAGACGCGGAAGTAGCGGTCGACGCGGACGTCGACGCTCGAAGGCTGGAGGAGAGCGTCGTCATACGGATCGATCCGGATCCGTTCTTCGGCGATCAGCGTCGCGATCGTGCGGTCGGAGAGGACCACGCGGCGATTCTCTCACGCCGCCGGCAGGTAGTAGCGCTCGGTGTACTCGATCACCGCACGTTGCATCGAGAACCGGGGCGCGAGCCTGGCGATCGAGCTCTTCATCATCGCGAGCCATAGGTCGCGGCTCGCGTAGGCCGGGATCACCTGCTCCTCGAGCACGCGGTAGAGCTGCTCGGCGTCGGCCTCGTCCGAGATCCCGTCGAGCGCCCAGCCGACCGACGGGTCGTACGACTCCGCCCACCAGCCGTCGAGCACCGAGAGGTTCAGCACGCCGTTGACCGCGGCCTTCATCCCGCTCGTGCCCGAGGCCTCGTGCGGCCGCCGCGGCGTGTTGAGCCACACGTCGCAGCCGGGGATGATCGCCCGGGCGAGATCGAGGTCGTAGTCGGGAAGGAACACGACGCGACAGGCGACCTCCGGGTCGCGCGACAGCTCGACGATCCGCTGCATCACGTCCTTGCCGTCCGCGTCCTGCGGATGGGCCTTTCCCGCGACGACGATCTGAACCGGCAGGGCGAGCAGGCGCTCGAGGTCGGAGAAGACGAGGCCGGCCCGCTTGTAGGTGGCGAAGCGCCGGGCGAACCCGATCGTCAGCCGCCCGGCCTCGAAGCCGGTGAGCGCGTCGAGGCGTTCCTGCAGCACCCGATGCACCCGCCAGAGGGAGTCGTCGTCGAGGTCGAGCACCGCCTCCCAGCCGCCGTCGTCGGGCGGCGCCTCGGGACGCACGCCGGCGGAGCGCAGCAGCTCCTCGAGCTCCGGCGCGAGCCAGGTCCCGAGGTGGACGCCGTTCGTCACGTGTCCGATCGCGGGCTCGCCGTCCGGCCACAGCGACGCCCACATCCCCCGCGCGACCTCGCCGTGCAGCTCCGAGACGCCGTTCCGGAACGCCGACAGCCGGAGCGCGAGCGGCGTCAGGCCGAAGCCGTCCGTGCCCTCGCTTCGACCGAGCCGGAGCAGCTCGTCGGACGAGAGACCCGCGCGCGCCGCGAGGTCGCCCACATAGTTGACGACCAGCTCGTCCCCGAACACCTCGTTCCCGGCCGGAACCGGGGTGTGAGTCGTGAAGACCGTCGAGGCGCGGACGAGGTCGAGCGCGTGCTCGGTGTCGGCTCCCTGCTCGACGAGCGCGCGCGCCCGCTCGATCGCCAGGAACGCCGAGTGACCCTCGTTGACGTGGAAGACCGTCGGCTCGATCCCGAGCGCGGCCAGCGCACGCACGCCGCCGACGCCGAGCAGCAGCTCCTGGCGGATGCGGTGCTCGCGGTCGCCCGAGTAGAGCGCGTCCGTGAGCAGATCGACGTCGAGCAGGTAGAGCGGCAAGGTCGTCTCCGGGCCCTTGCCGACGTCGTAGCGCCAGACCGCGGCGGTGACCGCGGTTCCCGCAAGCTCGACCTCGACCGAGACCGGCTCCCGCGTCAGGCCGAGCGCCTCGGGGTCGAGCGCGACGTAGGTCTCCGCCTGGCGGCCCTCGGCGTCGAGAGACTGCGTGAAGTAGCCGCCGCGGTAGAGCAGGCCGACGCCGACGAGCGGGATTCCGAGCTCCGCGGCGGCCTTCAGGTGATCGCCCGCGAGCACCCCCAGCCCGCCCGAGTAGATCGGCAGGCGCGCCTCGAGCCCGAACTCCATGCTGAAGTACGCGACGAGCAGCTTGCGGTCGTCGTCCCCGTGCGTCTCCGACCACCAGGTCGCGGTCGCTGTCGGATCGGAGGTCAGCATTTCGAGAGCGTTCGCCGGGGGGACTGCGGCACCGTAGCAATCCGGGGTTCGGGGACGGTCGGGTCCGGATACTCCGGTACTGTCGAGGTCATGGCCGCCACACGGACGATCGCGCTGCAGACCGAGGTTCCAGGCCCACGCTCGCGGGAGATCATCGAGCGGCTCGCCGCGAGTGTCGCCTCGCCGCTCGCGATGACCTTCCCGATCGCGGCCGCGGAGGCGCGCGGCGCGACGATCACCGACGTCGACGGCAACACCTTCATCGACTTCGCGGGCGGAGTCGGCTGCCTGAACGTCGGCCACGCGCACCCGCACGTCGTCGCGGCGGCGGCCGAGCAGCTCGCGCGCTTCACCCACACCGACTTCACCGTCGTCCCCTACGAGGTGTACGCGACGCTCTCGGAGCGGTTGCTCGCGCTCGCGCCGTTCACCGGGCCGGCAAAGGCGGCCTTCTTCAACGCCGGCGCGGAGGCGGTCGAGAACGCGGTCAAGTTCGCCCGCGCCTAGACCGGCCGGCATGCCGTGATCGGCTTCGAGGGCGCGTTCCACGGCCGGACGATGCTCGCCCTCGCGCTCACGTCGAAGACGCATCCGTACAAGGCCGGCATGGGGCCCTTCGCGCCGGAGGTCTACCGCGTGCCGTTCCCGAACGCCTACCGCGGCCCGAGCACCGAGGAGGCGCTGGCGGCGCTTCGCGGCGCCTTCTCGACGCTGGTCGCGGCCGAGGACGTCGCCGCGATCGTGGTCGAGCCGGTCCAGGGCGAGGGCGGCTTCATCCCGGCGACGGCCGGGTTCCTGCGCGGTCTGCGCGCGATCTGCGACGAGCACGGGATCGTGCTGATCTGCGACGAGGTGCAGAGCGGCTTCGCACGCACCGGCACGTTCTTCGCGATCGAGCAGTTCGGCGTCGAGCCCGACCTGATCACCGTCGCCAAGTCGATCGCGATGGGCATCCCGCTCTCGGGCGTGCTCGGCAAGGCCGAGATCATGGACGCGCCCGCCGAAGGCGCGGTCGGCGGCACGTACGTCGGCAATCCCGTGGCGCAGGCGGCGGCGGTCGCGGTGCTCGACGTGATCGAGGACGAGGGTCTCGTCTCGCGGGCCGCGGCGATCGGCGAGACGATCCGAACGCGGATGCTCGAATGGCAGGAGCACCGGCCTGAGATCGGCGACGTGCGCGGCCTCGGCGCGATGCTCGCGATCGAGCTTGTCTCGGACGACGCGACGCCCGACCCGGAGGCCGCGTCGCGGATCGTCGCGGCGGCGCTCGAGCGGGGTCTGTTGCTGTTGAAGGCCGGCGTCCGGTCGAACTGCATCCGGGTGCTCGTGCCGCTCGTGATCTCGGACGCGGAGCTCGACGAGGCGCTTCGGGTCTGGGAATCGGCCCTCGACGCGGCGCTTTAGCCGATCGGCGTCCGGGGTAACCTCACCCACGATGGTGGGGGAGATCCTGTCGGGACGTTACGAGCTCGAGGAGCTGGTCGGCACCGGAGGGATGTCGAGCGTCTACCGGGCGCACGACAGCCTGCTCGACCGTACGGTCGCGCTGAAGGTGCTGCACCAGCAGTACACCGCCGACGAGGGGTACGTGGAGCGCTTCCGGCGCGAAGCCCGGTCGGTCGCGACGCTCTCGCACCCCAACGTGGTCACCGTGATCGACCGCGGCGAGCACGAGGGACGGCAGTTCATCGTGTTCGAGTACGTCGACGGCGAGAACCTCAAGCAGCTGATCGTGCGCCGTGGCCCCGCGCCGGTGACGATGGCGCTCGAACTCGGTGTGCAGGTGGCCCGCGGTCTCTCCTTCGCGCACCAGCAGGGGCTCGTGCATCGCGACGTGAAGCCGCAGAACGTGCTGCTGAACGGCAACGGCGAGGCGAAGGTGACCGATTTCGGGATCGCCCGCTCGCTCGACGTCAAGCACGGGATGACGCAGACCGGCACCGTGCTCGGAACCTCCGACTACATCGCGCCCGAGCAGGCGCAGGGCCAGCAGGTCGGCGAGCACACCGACGTCTACTCGCTCGGCGTCGTCATGTACGAGCTGCTGACCGGCGAGGTGCCGTTCCCGGGCGAGAACTTCGTCGCCGTCGCGATGCGGCACATCAACGAGCCGCCGCCGCCGATCCGCGACCGACGCCCGGACGTCCCGCCGCGGCTCGAGGAGGCGATCCAGCGCGCGATGGCGAAGGATCCGGACGACCGCTTCCCGACCATGCGCGACTTCTGCCAGGAGCTCGACGCGTGCCTGGCGGAAGCGCAGGGCACCCAGGTCATGGCGCCCCCGCCCGCGCCGAGGCGCCCGGCGCGCTCCCGGCGTCGCGGCCTCTCGCCCTGGCCGATCGTCCTGGTCGTGCTCGGCGTGGTCGCGATCGGCGTCGTGGTCGCGCTCCTGATCGTGCACGGCATCCCGAGCTGGGGGACGAAGCCCTCGGGCGGCGGTGGGGGCGGGCCCGCGCCCGGCGCGACGCCGCACCTGAAGGCGGTCGGCGCCAACGACCCGTTCGGCACGAACGGCGAGCACGACTCGATCGTCGGGCGGGCGACCGACGGCAAGGTCGGCACGTACTGGAACACCGAGCACTACGACGACGCGCCGAGCCTTGGC
>JBOGZX010000156.1:0-6343 GCA_050697615.1 Gaiellaceae bacterium | reverse complement strand
GGTGCGGGCGGCCGCAGCGGTCGGCGCCGCCCTCGCGCGTGGGCGGGAGCGGCGCATCTCCCTGGGCGCTGTCAACGGCAGGCGCTTCTGCTTCTCGGCCGGGCTCGGCTTCGACGGTGAGGCCGTGCGGCGGCTGGACGAGCTTGGCCGCGACGACGGCGGCGCCCGGCCGGGCGACGCCGCCTTCGTGCGCATGATCGGCAAGATGCTGGTCGAGCGCAGAGGGCGCTGGCAGCCGCAGCTCGAGATCGAGGGCGCCGGCCGCGCTGCGTTCGTACTCGTCGCGAACTGCGACCCGTACACCTATGCCGGCTCGGTGCCGCTGCACGTCGCGCCGGCCGCGCAGTTCGAGCTGGGGATCGATTTCGTCGCGCCGGCGCGGGTCCGCCCGCGCGACATTCCGCGCCTGCTCGCGTACCTCGTGCGCGGGCGCGGACAGTTGGACGCTGCCGACGTCCTCACCGGGCACGATCTCGACCGGATCGTCGTGCACTGCGACCGGCCTCTGCCCCTGCAGTCCGACGGCGAGGACCTCGGCGACGTCTCGTCGGCCGTCTTCGAGGCGCGCCGCAGGGCCGTGTCCGTGCTCGTCTGAGCCAGGCCGAAGTCAGGTAGCTTCCGCCGCATGGTGGCCACTGACGCCCTCCGGCGCTTGGACGCCGACTCCGCCCCGGACGGACTCACCGACAGCGACCTGCTCGAGCTGTACCGCCGCATGGTGCTGCTGCGCACCTACGACGAGCGCTCGGTCGTCTATCACCGTCAGGGCCGCATCGGGACCTACGCGATCTCCTGGAACCACGAGGCGATCCAGGCCGGCGCGACCTTCGCGCTCGCCGACGACGACTGGATCTTCCCGTCCTATCGCGAGTCGGCGATCGGCCTCGTGCGCGGCATGCCCGCCGAGACGATCCTGCAGTGGTGGCGCGGCCATCCGTCGGGCTGGTGGAGTCCCGCCGACTGGAACGTCGCCTCGATCTGCGTGCCGATCGCGACCCACGTGCCGCACGCCGCAGGCCTCGCGTGGGGCAAGAAGCTGCGCGGCGAGGACGCGGTGGCGATGGCGTTCTTCGGCGACGGAGCGACGAGCGAGGGCGCCTTCCACGAGGGTGTCAACCTGGCCGCCGTGATGGCTGCGCCGGCGGTGTTCGTCTGCAACAACAACGGCTGGGCGATCTCGACTCCGGTCTCCGAGCAGACGCGCGCCGAGACGCTCGCGGACAAGGCTTCCGGCTACGGCATCCCGGGCGTACGCGTCGACGGCCTCGACGTGCTGGCGGTGTACGAGGCGGCGCGCGAGGCGGTCGGGCGCGCCCGGGCGGGGGGCGGGCCGACGCTGATCGAGGCGGTGCACTATCGCGTCGCGCCGCACGCCACGGCGGACGACCCGGGCGCGTACATCGACCCGGAGCGCGTCGAGGAGGAGCGGGCGCGCGAGTGCGTCGGTCAGTACGAGAGCTTCCTGCGGCGCCTCGGCGTGCTCGACGACCGGCTTGCCGCCACGACGCGGCGGGACGCCGAGGCGCTGATGCGGGCCGGCATCGCCGCGGCCGAGGCAGAGCCGCCGCCCGACCAGGGTCTGCTCTTCGCCCACGCGTACGTCGATCCGCCGGGGAACATGCGGCGTGGCTGAGCTGACGCTCGTCGAGGCCGTCAACGACGCGCTGCACGTCGAGCTCGAACGCGACCGCGACGTGATGGTGCTGGGCGAGGATGTCGGCCGGGCGGGCGGCGTCTTCCGTGCGACCGCCGGGCTGCGCGAACGGTTCGGCTCCGATCGCTGTGTCGACACGCCGCTCGCGGAGGCGGGGATCCTCGGGGCCGCCGTCGGTCTGTGCATGGCCGGCTGGCGGCCGGTCTGCGAGATGCAGTACGACGCGTTCTCCTACCCGTGCCTCGACCAGCTGATCACGCACGTCGGCCGGTACCGCTGGCGCAGCGGCGGCCGCATGGAGTTCCCGATCACGGTCCGCATGCCCTACGGCGGCGGGGTGCGCGCGCCGGAGCTGCACGACGACTCGCCGGAGGCGTACTACGTGCACACGCCCGGGATCAAGGTCGCGATCCCCTCGACGCCCGCGGACGCGAAGGGGCTGCTCGCCGCGGCGATTCGCGATCCCGATCCGGTGGTCGTCTTCGAGCCGAAGCTCGTCTACCGCACCGCGCGCGGCGAGGTCCCCGAGGGCGAGCACGTCGTTCCGCTCGGGCGGGCCCGGATTGCTCGCCTCGGCGACGACGTGACGTTGGTCGCGTACGGCGCGATGGTGGGGGTGTGCGAGCGTGCCGCCGACGAGCTCGACGTGTCGTGTGAGGTCGTCGACATCCGCTCGCTGCGTCCGCTCGACGAGGAGACGATCCTGGCGTCGGTCGCGAAGACCGGGCGGGTCGTGATCGTGCACGAGGCGCCGCGTACCGCCGGCTTCGGGGCCGAGCTGGCGGCCCTGATCGCGGAGCGGGCGATCTTCGACCTGCAGGGCCCCGTGCTGCGGGTCACGGGCTACGACGTGCCGTATCCGTACTGGGCGATCGAGGACTCGTACGTGCCTTCGGTGGAACGGGTCTGCGATGCGGTCCGGCAGCTCGTCTGATGGCCTACGAGTTCAAGCTGCCCGACCTCGGAGAGGGCCTGATGGAGGGTGAGGTCGCGAAGTGGCTCGTCGCTGTGGGCGACGAGATCGCCGAGGATCAGCCGCTCGTCGAGATCCAGACCGACAAGACGACGGTGGAGATCCCGTCGCCGGCGGGCGGCACCGTCACGAGCATCCTCGTCGCCGAGGGCGAGGTCGCACCCGTCGGCGCGGTGCTGGTCGTGATCGGCGGCGACGCGGCGGGCACGGCGGTCTCTGCTCCTCCGATCCGGGAGCCGTCGCGTGCGTCGGCCACTTCCGGCGCCAGGGTGCAGGCGACACCGCTCGTGCGCCGCGTCGCGCAGGAGCTGGGCGTCGACCTGGCGACCGTGGCCCCGACCGGCGGCGGCGGGCGGATCACCGAGAGCGACGTGCGGGCCGCCGCGGGCGGCGATCAGCAAAGTAACAGTCTGTTACAAGCGGAGGGTCGTCGGGAGCCGGTACGCGGCGTCCGGCGGCAGATCGTCGAGCACCTGACGCGCGCGCATCGCGAGAT
Organism: Gaiellaceae bacterium; assembly: GCA_050697615.1. GTDB lineage: Bacteria > Actinomycetota > Thermoleophilia > Gaiellales > Gaiellaceae > PALSA-600. The sequence goes on along the minus strand of JBOGZX010000156.1, from coordinate 3,220 downwards.
CCCCGCGGTCACGTACGTGGAGGAGTGCGACTTCACGAACGTCGACCTGAAGCTGCTGCTGCCGGCGGTGCTGCGCGCGACGGCGCTGTCGCTGCAGGAGTACCCGGAGCTGAACGCGCGGCTCGACGGGAACGAGATCGTCTATCTCGACCGGTACGACCTCGGCGTGGCGATGCAGACCGAACGCGGGCTCGTCGTCCCGGTCGTCCGCGCCTGCGAGTCGCGCGGGCTCGACGAGCTGCGTGCCGACGTCGACCGGCTGGCCGCGAGAGCGCGTGAGGGGACGCTGTCGCAGGACGAGCTTCGCGGATCGACGTTCACGGTCACGAGCGCGGGGAAGCTCGCGGGCCTGCTGGTGACGCCGCTCGTCAACCATCCGGAGGTGGGGATCCTCGGCGTGCACCGCGTGGCGCCGCGGCCCGCCGTGCGAGACGGCGAGGTCGTCGTGCGGCCGATCGGGAACATCAGCGTCACCTTCGATCACCGGGTCGTCGACGGTGCGCGTGCCGCGGAGTTCGCGCTCGCCGTGATCGGCCGCCTGGAGTCGAAGGGCTTCGCGTCCTTGACCGCCGCGGCCTGAGATTCGCGCCCGGAGATCCACGGTCTGACTGGAGTCTGACGCCGGGCCCGGCGCGGTCGCCGGAGTCGGTTTGGCGTCGGCGTCCAAAGGGACAGGTACTGCCGTACCGCGGAACCCGCTCCGATGCTTGCCTCGCGCATATCCTTCACGCTTCCGTGACGAAGTCGTGAGTCAGACTCCAGTCTGACTCGGGTCTGACGCAGGCGGGTGCTCGCCGGGGGCGTTAGGGCGGTCTACACTGGCCGGCGCCTCATGGGCGACTGGTACACGATCGGAATCCTCGTCGGGCTCGGAGCCGCGATCGCGATCGCGACCACCGGCGTTTTGCGGCGGCTCCTGCCGGGGCTCGTGCTCGCGGCCGTTGTCGCCGTCGCGATCGGCTTCGCGTTCGGCCAGTGGGACGAGGCCGTCGGCGGGCTCGCGGGCGCGATCGGCGGCGCGTTCGGGACGGCTCCGATCGTCGCCGGCACGCTCCGCCGCGGCGGCACGCGCGCCGGAACTGCAACCTGGCTCGCGCTGGCCTCGCTCGTCGGCGCCGCGCTCGCGTTCGTGCCCGTGCTCGGCTACCTCGAGGCGATTGCGGTGCCGGTACTCGGCATCCGCATCCGCCGCCGCGCGCCCGACCGCCACGCGGGACTGCGCTCGCTCGCGCGCGATTAGTGACCAGGCCGAAGCCGGTCGTCCTGATCGTGATCGACGGCCTGACGCCTTCGATGTTCGAGGCCGCCGAGGCGCCGGCGCTGCGCTTCCTCGCGGACCACGGCACCTACCGCCGCGCCGCCTCGACCTTCCCCTCGCTGACGCCGGTCTGCCTGTCGTCGATCGCGACCGGCGGACATCCGGACGTGCACCACATCCCGCACCTCGTCTGGTGGCACCGCGGCGAGCGGCGCATCGTCGAGTACGGGTCGTCGTTCGGCGCCGTGCGGGCTGCGGGACTCGCGCGCTCGCTGCGCGACACCGTGATCGACCTGAACGCCCGCCACCTGAGCCGCGACGCGGAAACCGTCTACGAGCAGCTCGACGCCGCAGGGCTCACCGCGGCCGCGATCAACATCACCTGCTACCGCGGCCCGCACCGCCACCTCCCGATCATCCCCGGCGTCCCCGCCGTCAACGGCCCGAAGCGGTTCTTCTTCTACTCGCTCTACGAGAGCGATCGCACGGGTGCGCCGATCGCGATCCGCAACCGTGCGCTCGGCTCGATCGACGCCTACGCTGCGTCGGTGGGACGCTGGCTCGTGACCCGGGACGGATTCGACTTCCTCGTCTACTACCTTCCCGACTACGACTTCGCGTCCCACGTCTCCGGTCCCGACGCCGCCCACGAGGCGCTCGCGCGCAGCGACGCCGCGGTCGGTGCGCTGATGGACGCTGCCGGCGGCCCCGACGAGTTCCTCGACCGGTACGCCGTGGTCGTCTGCTCCGACCACGGCCAGTCGCGAATCCGGGACGTAGCGCGGCTCGACGTCGGCGGAGATCTCGTGACGGCGTCGAACCGTGCGGCGATGGTCTACACCGACGACCCGCGCGGGGTTGCCGAGCGCCTCGACCGCCTGCCCGAGGCAGGCATCGTCCTCTTCATGGAAGACGGGCGTATGGTCGTCCGGCGCGACGGCGACGAGGACGAGGCACTGCTCGACGAGCTTCCCGACGGCCGCGCGCGCGCCGCCGCCGCGCTGCGCAACCCGAACGCCGGGGAGGTGCTCGTCTCGGCGTCGCCCGGCTTCGAGTTCGTCGACCTTGCAGGCCGGAGCCACCTCGGCGGCGGCAGCCACGGGTCGCTCGAGACGGCCGACTCGGAGGTGCCGATGCTCACCGTCTCGCTCGGCGAGCCCCCCGCGTCGATCACCGGCATCAAGTCACTCGTCGCCGGACACTTCGCCCCGTTCGCGGGCCGCCTCCGCGGAGACGACCGCGACTGATGGCGGGCCGCGCGGCTTCGACGTTGCTCTCGCTACCCGTCCGGCTGCGCGGCATCAAGCTCGGCAGGCCCGTCGATGCGCTGCTCGACGAGCACGTCGACCGGCTGCTGGGGTTCGAGATCGCCTGCGGTGACGGCGCACAACGCTTCCTTCCGTTTGCGGTCGCCGAGCTCCGTCCGGACGAGATCCGGATCGCCTCTGCGCTGACCCTGATCGACGAGCCCGACCTCGACTTCTACCGCCGCAACTCGCGCCGGCTCTCCGACCTCGGCCTCGACGAGCCGTGGGTCGACGACGAGGGCGGCGTGCACGAGGCGCGCAGCGCGGCGTGAGATAGCCTCGAGCCGTGGTGGGAGTCTTCGTCGCCCGCACCGCCCGCGCGCTGCGGCATCCCCGCAACTGGATCCAGCTGGCGAAGTTCGGCGTCGTCGGGCTGAGCGGGTACGTCGTCAACCTCGCGGTGTTCGCGGCGCTCGTGAGTTGGGGCGCGCACGTCGCCGCGACCGTCTCGTTCGTGATCGCGGCGGCGAGCAACTACCTGTGGAACCGCAACTGGACGTTCGCGCACGAGAAGCAGCACATCGGCGTGCAGGGCGCGCGCTTCTTCGCCGTCTCGGTCGCCGCGTTCGGGGTCAACCAGCTGTGGCTCGTCCTCTTCATCGACGTGCTCGACTGGCGGAAGATCCTCTCGCAGGCGATCGCGATCGTCCTCGTC
>JBOGZX010000155.1:0-3330 GCA_050697615.1 Gaiellaceae bacterium | reverse complement strand
GCTCCGACGCCGACCAGGGACTCTCGCGCGACCGCTCCGGCGAGCGCGAGACCGCGAGCGTCTGAGCGCGGATGCGGCCGGCCGCCTCCGGCCGCCTCCGCGCTCGACGCCGCATTCGGCTAGCCGTGGATCGAGACGACGAGCGGGATGATCAGGATCGCGACGATGTTCGCGATCTTGATCATCGGGTTGATCGCCGGGCCGGCCGTGTCCTTGTAGGGATCCCCGACGGTGTCGCCGGTGACCGACGCCGCATGCGCCTCGGAGCCCTTGCCCCCGTAGGCGCCGTCCTCGATCAGCTTCTTCGCGTTGTCCCAGGCGCCGCCGCCCGACGTCATCGCGATCGCGAGGAAGAGGCCGGTGACAATCGTGCCGATCAGCAGGCCGCCCAGCATCTTCGCGTTGATGATCCCGACCACGATCGGGAAGGCGATCGGGATCAGCGCCGGCAGCAGCATCGAGCGGATCGCCGAGCCGGTGACGATGTTGATCGCACGCCCGTATTCGGGGCGCGAGGTACCCGCCATGATCCCTGGGTCCTCGCGGAACTGCCGCCTCACCTCCTCGACCACCTGCCCCCCGACGCGGCCGACCGCCTGCATCGCGAGCGAGGCGACCAGGAAGGGCATCAGGCCCCCGATGAACAGGCCTGCGACGACCCACGCGTCCGACAGGTCGAACTTGACGTTGAGGTGGTTGTCCTTCAGACCCGTCGTGTACGAGTCGAACAGCACCAGCGCGGCCAGGGCCGCCGAGCCGATCGCGTAGCCCTTCGTGACGGCCTTCGTGGTGTTGCCGACGGCGTCGAGCGGGTCGGTGACGCCGCGGACCTCGTCGGGGAGGTTCGCCATCTCGGCGATGCCACCCGCGTTGTCGGTGACGGGGCCGAACGCGTCGAGCGCAACGATCAGACCGCACATCGAAAGCTGAGCCATCACGGCCACGCCGACGCCGAACAGTCCGGCGAGGTGGTTGGCGACGAGGATGCCGATCGTGATCGCGATCACGGGCGCCGCCGTCGCCTGCATGCCGACGGCGAGCCCTTCGATGATGTTCGTCGCGTGGCCGGTCTGCGAAGCCTTCGAGATCGACTTGACCGGATTCCAGCGACTGCCGGTGTAGAACTCGGTGATCGCCACGAGCGCGAAGGTCACGGCCAGGCCGACGAGCCCCGACGCGTAGAGGTCGGTGAACCCGTACGTCCCGCCGTCGAAGCCCATCGTGATCGGGATGAACCCGGCGGCCGACAGCAGCGTCGCGGCGATGACCGACTTGTAGAGCGCGTTGATGACGGCGTTCTCGCCGCGACCCATGCGGGCGAAGAACGTGCCGATCACCGAGGCGATGATCGAGACGCCGCCGAGCGCAAGCGGGTACAGATAGAGCTTCGCCGAGCTCAGGCCCGCCGCCGTGCCGAGCAGCATCACCGCGACCGCGGTGACGGCGTAGGTCTCGAACAGGTCTGCGGCCATACCGGCGCAGTCGCCGACGTTGTCGCCGACGTTGTCGGCGATCACGGCCGGATTGCGCGGGTCGTCCTCGGGGATGCCGGCCTCGATCTTGCCGACCAGGTCGGCGCCGACATCGGCGGCCTTCGTGAAGATGCCGCCGCCGAGCCGGGCGAAAACGGAGATGAGGGAGCCGCCGAAAGCCAGACCGACGAGCTCGTGGATCGCGGCGGTCGGCGTGCGGTTGAAGCCGGCGGTGAGAATCCAGTAGTAGCCCGAGACGCCGAGCAGCGCGAGGCCGGCGACGAGCAGTCCGGTTACCGACCCGGCGCGGAACGCCACGTTCAGCGCCGGCTTGAGGCCGCCGCGGGCCGCCTCCGCGGTCCGCGAGTTCGACCGCACGGCGACATTCATCCCGATGAAGCCCGCAGCGGCCGACAGCGCGGCCCCGACGAGGAACCCGAACGCGGTGCCCCAGCCGAGCTTGTGGTAGACGCCGAGCAGGACGAACGGGACGATCGCCACGATCGCGATCGTCGTGTACTGCTTCCTCAGGTACGCGGCGGCGCCTTCCTGGACCGCCCCCGCGATCTCGCGCATCCGCTCGTTGCCGTCGGGCTGACGCAGCAGCCACAAGGTCAGGAAGACCCCGTACCCGACGGCTACGCCCGCGCAGACGAGACCGAGCAGGACAGGATGATGCATGAACCAATCCATCGGTTTCGCTCCCTCACAAAGTCAAGCGCCGAAGGGCTTCGGCGCGGGCGATTATGTATCACAAGCTCCGGCCGGAGAGGGCTATCGAGCCGCAGTGGCGTATGCCACTTGCAGGTTGACGAGCGCGCGTTCCAGATCGTCGCGAAGCTCGCCCTCGACGTGCGGAAGCAGCGATCCGAGCGCGTCGATCGCCTTCTTCGCCTGGCCCAGCTCCTGCTGCTCGAGCTTGGCAAACGCGAGGCTGGCGATCGTCGAGGCGGCGGCGACCAAGAACTGCTCGACGTCGAACCCGGCGAGCTGCGCGGCGAGCTCCTCGGCGTCCACCTCCGGCTCGCGCTCGTCAGCCACCGATCGGCGCTCCGGCCCGAACCTGCTCGGCGTAGATCTCCTCCAGGCTCGCGCCCTCCTCGAAGCGCGCGATCTGCCGCTCGGCGGCGTTCCGCTCGGGCACGGCGAGGAACGGCGCCACACCGATCTCGTCGGCGACCGGCTCGACCCATTCGAGGAGCTGCTCGATCCGCGCCCGGGCCGGAATCGGCTCGCCGCGCGCGAAGTCGAGCAGCTCGCCCGAGAGGCCCCAGCGGATCGCGCGCCACAGGTTCTCCTCGAGCAGGCGGTTCGGCAGGTCGGGCAGCGGCTCCCTGTCGTCGTGGGCGCGCGCGCAGCGGACGGCCAACGCGTAGCAAAGCGCCGCGACCGACTGCGACTCGGCGAGATCGGGCTGGCCGTCGCAGATGCGGATCTCGACCGTCGGGAAGGCGAGGTGCGGCCTGACGCTCCACCAGAACTGCGTGTGCTCCGTGATCGAGCCCGTGCGGTAGAGGAACGCTGCGTAGTCGGAGAAGCTCTGCCAGCTCCCGTACGTGTCGGGGATCCCGCAGCGCGGGAACATGCGGGTGAAGATCTCGGTGCGGGCGGAGTGGAGGCCGGAATTGACGGACTCGACGAACGGCGAGCTCGCCGACAGGGCGAGCAGCTCCGGCAGGAAGTTGCGGAGGGCGTCGTGCACCGCGATCGCGCGGTCGGCACCCGCGATGCCGACGTGGACGTGCAGGCCGAAGCTGTTGTTGCGCCACACGACATAGCGGAGGAGTTCGTCGTTGCGCCGGTAGTGCGGGGTGTCGATGATCTTCTGCTCCTGCCACGGGCTCCACGGGTGCGTGCC
>JBOGZX010000154.1:0-6131 GCA_050697615.1 Gaiellaceae bacterium | reverse complement strand
GGCCGCGGCCGCGCACGATCTCGGCCGCACGCTGAAGGCGCTCGGCCGCCCGCTCGACGGTCGCCGTGTCCCAGCCGGTCGCGCGGCGGCGCTCCTCGCTGCCGGCTGCGCGGGCGCGCGCGGGCGTCTCCATGTCCGCCAACAGCACGATCCCACCGCCGGTCGCCTCGAGCACGTCGACCGTGCGGTCGAGTGCCCTCAAGTCCTCCTCGAAGCCGTCGGGGTCGTCGAGCCGAAGCGGCAGGAACGTCGCAATCAGATCGACGCCGTACCGTCGTGCGCGCTCGACCGCGGCGCGGCCGTCCGGCGCGAAGTACCCGGGCGGCCCGGTCTCGGTGGCCGCGTAGCCGAGGTCGACGATCGTCTCGAGGAAGGTCTCGGCCGGGATCAGGTCGGGCCGGTCGATCGTCAACTCCCAGATGCCCCAGGAGACAGGCGCGGTTGCGATGCGGATGCTCATGTCGCCACCGTCCTGGCGCGGACGAGGCGGCGGGCGCGCCGCACGAGCTGGGGGAGCGCGAACGCCGCGGCGAGGAAGAGCAACGAGGCGCCGAGGAGCATCGACGCGACGGCGTTCACCTCGGGCGTGATCCCGAACTTCACCTGGGTGTAGATGAAGATCGGCAACGTGTTGTGGCCTCCGATCAGAAAGTAGGTGATGATGAACTCGTCGAGCGAGAGCGTGAACGCGAAGAGCGCCCCCGCGAGGATCGCCGGCAGGATGAGCGGCAGGACGATGCGCACGACACGCTGGACGACGTTCGCGCCGAGGTCGGCCGCAGCTCGCTCGAGACCCGTGTCGAAGCCCTGAAGCCGCGCCGCCACGAGAAGGATGACGAACGGCGTCGTGTACACGGATTGGCCGATCACCGCCGTCTCGGGCGAAAGAGTCCAGTGGAAGGTGCTCGTGAAGAGCACGAGCAGAGAGACGCCGATCAGCAGGCCCGGGATCATGATCGGCAGGATGAAGATGATCCGGATCCCTTCGCGAAACGGGAGCCGTGAGCGCACGAGCGGAAACGCCGCCGCCGTGCCGACGATCGTCGAGATCAGCGTCACCTGCAGCCCCACCTTGAGCGTCGTCGAGACGGCGTCGTGCACCTGGTAGTCGCTGAACGCCTGCCGGTACCACGTGAGCGTCCACCCGGTGATCGGGAACGTCCCGTAGCGATTTGCGTTGAAGCTGAACAGGACGAGCAGCACGATCGGGCCGAACAGGAAGACGTAGATGAGCAGGCCGTAGGTGCTGAGCAGCGCCCTGAAGACGCGCGCCCGCGTCGAGAGCACCTCGACGTCACGCACCATAGGCCTCCTTCGAGGAGAGCGACTTCCGGAAGACGACGAGTAGCACGACGATGAAGGCTGCGATCAGCAGCGAGACGGCGGCCCCGCGCGTGTACTCGGCGCCCTGGAAGAAGTTGACGACGAGGTTGCCGATCATCACGCCGCCGGTGCCGCCGACGATCTGCGGCGTCAGGTACTCGCCGAGAATCGGGATGAACACGAAGATGATCGCCGTGATGATGCCGGGACGGATCTGCGGCACGAGGATGCGGAAGATCGCCTGCAACGGGGACGCGCCGAGGTCCATCGCGGCGCGAAGCTGGTTCCAGTCGAAGCGCTCGATCGACGAGTAGAGCGTCAGGGCGCCGAACGGGAAGTAGAGGTACACGAGGACGAGGATCACGGACGGGCGGTCGTAGAGGAAGACGCCGAGCGGGTGGTGCGTGATCCCGACCCACTGCAGGAAGCGGTTGATGACGCCCTTCTCGCCGAGGATCGTCAGCCAGGAGTAGACGCGCAGCAGATAGCTCGACCAGAACGGCACGATCACCAGCACGAGCAGAGGCGTGCGCAGCCGGCGCGGCACGTAGCGCGACAGCCAGTAGGCGAACGGGAACGCAAGCCCGATCGCGAGCGCGGTCGCCGCGACCGACACCCACAGCGTCGCCAACATCGTGCTGACGTAGGCCGAGACGCTGAAGAAGTAGCGGTAGTTGTCGAGTGTCCAGTGATGAACGACCGAGTAGTCGACCGTCTCCCAGAACGAGTAGCAGACGATGATTCCGAGCGGGACGAGGAAGAAGAGGCCGAGCAGGACGATCGCCGGCACGAAGCCGATGTAGTCGAGCGCGGTACGTGCCAGTCGCGGCGCGCGCACGCGCCGCGACGGCGCAGCGGCCGTGACGGTCACGCCGACTCCAGGACTACCCCGTCGGCCGCGGCCCAGGTGACCCTGATCTCGTCGCCGACCTGCGGCAGCGCCGATCCGTCGTGCAGCGCAACGACGACGGGGGCCTCCGACGCGCGCGTCTCCACAGCCACGCGGACGTGCTTGCCGAGGAACGAGGTCTGGACTACCGTCCCGCGCAGGCCCTCCTCGCCGAGGCGGATCGACTCGGGGCGCACCATCACCGTCGCGGCGCCTCTTCCGCCCCGGCACGGCAGCCGCGAGTCGTCGGCGAGCTGCGCGACCTCTCCCTCCACCGTCGCGGCGAAGAAGTTCGAGTCGCCGATGAAGTCGGCGACGAAGCGCGTCGCTGGTCGACGATAGATCGTCTCCGGCGTGTCGAGCTGCTCGATGCGCCCGTCGTTCATCACGGCGATGCGGTCGGCCATCGACATCGCCTCTTCCTGGTCGTGCGTGACGTACACGAAGGTCGTGCCGACGTCGCGATGGATCTGCGCGAGCTCGATCTGGAGCCGCTGCCGCAGCTTGAGGTCGAGCGCGCCGAGCGGCTCGTCGAGGAGCAGCACGGACGGGCGCTTCACGAGCGCCCGCGCGACCGCGACGCGCTGCTGCTGTCCGCCCGAGAGCTGCGTCGGCATCCGATCGCCGAAGTCCTCGAGCCCGACGAGGCGAAGCGCCTCCTCCACGCGCGGTGTGGACTCCGAACGCGGGACGCGGTCCATCTTCAGGCCGAACCGCACGTTCTCGCGCACGTTCATGTGCGGGAAGAGCGCATAGGACTGGAAGACGGTGTTCACCGGCCGCTTGTGCGGGGGCAGCTCGTGGATGCGCTCCCCTTGGATCCAGATCTCGCCCTCCGTGACCGGAACGAAGCCGCCGATCAGGTTGAGGGTCGTCGTCTTCCCGCAGCCGGACGGCCCGAGCAGGCAGAAGAACTCGCCGGCGCGAATCTCGAGGTCGAGCCCGCGCAAGGCGACCTGCTGACCGTACTTCTTCACGACGCCCCGGAGCTCGATGCCGGCCGCGGCGGCGGCGGAGTCGGGAGCGAGTGGCATCGTTGCTGTTGTCGTCACGTAACGCGGGAACGGTTGCCGCCGGAATCCCCGCCGAACGTACCATCATGCGGACACGCTGTCTAGGATGCGAACAGATGAGCGAACTGGAGACGCCCCGCGCAGACACACGCAAGGCACAGGTCCGCGAGAACCCGATCCGCGCGCTGGCGAAGGCCGTGCATCTGCTCGAGCACCTGGCGGAGGCGCGTGAGGCGACGCCGCGCCGGCTCGCGGAGCTCGTCGACGAGCCACGGACGACCACGTACCGCATGCTTCGCAGCCTCGAGGCGCTCGATCTCGTCGAGCCGGGGTCGCAGCCGGGCTCGTACCGCCTCGGCTGGAAGCTGATGCGGCTCGGTGCGGCCGTCGTCGAGCGGCTCGACGAGCGGCAGGCTGCGCTGCCGGTGATGGAGCGCGTGCACGAGCGCGTCGGCGAGACGGTGTTCCTGCTCGTGCGCCGCGGCTGGGATGCGGTCTGTATCGAGCGGCTGGAGGGGCTGCGCGTGCAGTCGCTTGCGCTGCGCCTCGGAGGCTCGCTGCCGCTGCACGTCGGCGCCGGACCGCGCGCCCTGCTTGCCTGGGAGCCGCGCGAGGTATGGGACGAGTACCTCGCCTCGGGCCGCCTGTCGGCGCTCACGGAACGAACGCCGACGACGCGCAAGCAGGTGCTCCGCGAGCTCGAGGAGACGCTCGAGCTCGGTTATGCGTTGAGCGACGAGGACGTGACACTGGGTATCGCGTCGCTCGGGGCGCCGATCTTCGACTACACCGGCAACGTCCGCGCCGCGCTCTCGATCGGCGGCCTGAAGTCGCTACTGCTCGGCGACGGCCGCCAGACCTTCATCGAGCTGGTCGTCGAAGGCGCACGCGAGATCTCGCTCTCGCTCGGCCACCAGGCAGCAACCTCGTCTTAGCCTACTTCCCCCGGGTCGAGCACGACCTTCATCGCGCCGTCCCGTTGCGCGAGCTCGAGGGCATCGCGGGCGTCCTCGAGCCGCATGCGGTGAGTGATGATGCGGCCGAGCGGGAGGCGATCGCGGTTCCGGGCGAGCAGCTCCAGCGCGCTCGCGTAGTCCTCCGCCGTCTCGCCGCCGATTCCGAGGATGGAGACGTTCGGCGTGCAGATGTCGCGGTTCGGGTTCACCTCGACGGGGCCGAGGTCGACGAACGCGCCGGACTCGACGACCACCCCTCCCACGCGCACCATTCGCAGCGCGTTCACGAACGTGCGCGGCACGCCCGAGCAATCGTGGACGACGTCTGCGCCGCGACCGGTGTGCTCGCGCACACGCGCGACGAGCTCGCCGTCTTCGAGCTGCGACGCGTCGAGCACGAGCGTCGCGCCGAGCTCGGCCGCCGTCTCGAGCCGTGACGGGAAGAGATCGACCGCGACGAGCTTGCCGCAGCCCACGAGCCGGGACTTCAGGAGGTGACAGAGGCCGAGAGGCCCGACCCCGTAGACGACGACGCTCTCTCCGAAGCCGACGCCGGCCACGCGACGCGCCGTCTCGACGCCGTGCGTGACGGCCATCACCTCGGTCAGCACCGCCAGCTCGTCGGGCAGCTCGTCCGGCACGCGGAAGATCGGCGTCCGCGGAAGCAGGTACATCAGCTCCGACCAGCCTCCGAAGAGCGACGGCGAACGGGCCACGTTCAGCGAGTTGCCGTAGTCCTCGAGGCGCTCGCAGAGGTAGTACGGCCGGCCGCCCAGGCAGTACCAGCATGCGCCGCACGGAACGTTGGCCCCCGGCACGATGCGGTCGCCCGGCCTGAGGACCGTTCCGTCGTGGGCGCGCACCTCGCCGCCCACGGCTTCGACGACGCCGACGTTCTCGTGACCGCAAATCAGCGGATACGCGATCCGCCGCTCGTGCGGTGTACCCGCGTACTGGACCGTCTCGCCGCGAAACGTGTGCTTGTCGGTGCCGCAGATGCCCGAGAGCCGCACGCGCATCAGGACCGCGCCGGGCTCGGGCTCCGGAACCGGGAAGCGCCGCAGCTCGAGCGCGCCCGGCCCGGTCATTACCGCCGCCCGGGCCGTACTCACCCCGTGACCTCGGTGACCGACACCCAGCGCGACGACGCCGCGGCGCGCTCGATCGCCTCGCAAACCGCCTGGACGCGAGCCCCCTGCTCGAGATCCGGCTCCCACGGCCCGTCCGGCCACCGCTCGAGCAGGTCGGCCGCCTGATTCACGAAGCTCGTGCCGTAGCCGACGCCCTGGCCGATCGGCCACCATGCCGCGGCATAGGGGTGCTCGGGGTGCTCGGCGCGGATCCGGCGCATGCCGTACAGCTGCGGATCGTCCGTCGTGTCGCCGAACCACAGCTCGTTCAGGCGCGGGTATTCGAAGCGCAGCGTCCCGCGCGTCCCATTGGCCTCGACGAAGAAGTCGCAGGGTCGGCGTGCGCAGACGCGAGTCATCTCGAATGTCCCCCGCGCCCCGTCCGCGAAGCGGACGAGCGCCGACGACGACTCGTCGACGTCGACCGCGCGCCCGCTGCGCTCGCGCGTGAATGTCTCGGACTGGGCCGCCACCTCCGCCACCTCGCCGACGATCCACAGCGCGAGATCGACGAGGTGGGCGCCGAGATCGGCGATCGTGGATGCGCCAAGCGCCCGGTCGAAACGCCAGTCGAACGGGATCTCGGGGTCGAGGAACTCGTCCGACAGCCAGGCGGCACGCCAGACGAGCACGTCACCCACGGCGCCCTCGTCGACCATCCGCTTCATGAGCGACAGCGCCGCCAGTCGCCGGTAGTTGAAGCCGATCGCGTTCGGGACGCCGGCCGCGCGGGCGGCGTCGGCCGTCGCACGCGCCGACGCGTAGTCGGCCGCGAGCGGCTTCTCGCAGACCACTGCCTTCCCCGCGGCAAGGGCTGCCT
>JBOGZX010000153.1:0-5091 GCA_050697615.1 Gaiellaceae bacterium | reverse complement strand
GTACAGACGGGTATCAAAGTGATCGACGCGATTATCCCGATTGGTCGTGGCCAGCGCGAGCTGATCATCGGCGACCGCCAGACCGGCAAAACTGCCATTGCGCTCGACACGATCATTAACCAGAATGGCAAAAATCTGCTCTGTATCTACGTCGCTATTGGTCAGAAGAACTCCTCTGTGGCGCGCACGCACGCCATTCTGGAGGAGGCTGGCGCGATGGAGTACACGACGGTCGTGGTCGCCGGTGCAGCGGAGGCGGCGCCGATCAAGTGGATGGCGCCGTTCGCGGGGTGCGCGATGGCCGAGTACTTCCTCTACCGGGGCGAGCATGCGCTGATCATCTACGACGACCTCACGAAGCAGGCCGACGCCTACCGGCAGCTCTCGCTGCTCCTGCGCCGGCCGCCGGGCCGCGAGGCGTTCCCCGGCGACGTCTTCTACCTCCATTCGCGGCTGCTCGAGCGCGCATGCAAGCTCAGCGACGAGCTCGGCGGCGGGTCGCTGACCGCATTGCCGATCATCGAGACCCAGGCCGGCGACATCTCGGCATACATCCCCACGAACGTGATCTCGATCACGGACGGGCAGATCTTCCTGCAGTCCGACCTCTTCTTCTCCGGCGTGCGGCCGGCCGTCAACGTCGGCACCTCGGTGTCGCGCGTCGGCACGTCGGCGCAGACCAAGGCGATGAAGAAGGTGGCGGGCCGCCTGCGCCTCGATCTCGCGCAGTACCGCGAGCTGGAGGCGTTCGCGCAGTTCGGCTCGGAGCTCGACCAGGCGACGCAGAACGCGCTCAACCGCGGAGAGAAGATGGTGGCGACGCTGAACCAGCCGCAGTACCAGCCGTGGCCGATGGAGGAGCAGGTGGTCGCGCTCTACGCCGGCGTCAACGGCTTCCTCGACGACATCCCCACCGAGGACGTCTCGCGCTTCCAGGACGAGCTGCGCGACCAGCTGCGGGCCCAGAAAGACCTGTACGGGACGATCCGCTCCAGCGGCGACCTCTTCGACGAGACCGCCGAGGCGCTGAACGCGGAGATCGAGAAGCTGAAGACGCGGTTCGCGACGTCGACCGAAGAGCAGGCCGCGTAGTTGGCCTCGACGCAGGACCTGAAGCGGCGCGTCCGCTCGATCACGAACACGCGCAAGGTGACGAAGGCGATGGAGCTCGTCGCCTCCGCGCGTCTTCGCCGCTCGCAGCAGCGGATCGAGTCGATGCGCCCGTACGCCGACCGCATGCTGGAACTGATCGCCGGCGTCTCGCAGGCGGCCGGCGCGGTCCGGCTGCCGCTCCTCGAGCGGCGCGAGAACGTGCAGAGGATCGCCGTCGTGCCGGTGACCGCAGACCGCGGCCTCGCGGGCGGGTTCAACGCGCAGGTGATCCGCCGCTCGCTGGCGCTGAGGCGCGAGGCGGAGGGCGCCGGCCGTGAGGTGGTCTGGTTCAGCTCGGGGCGGAAGGCGGCCTCGACGCTGCGCTTCCGGCGCTTGAACGTCTCTCAGTCGTGGACCGGCTTCAGCGAGCGGCCGGCCTACAGCGACGCGCAGGCGATCGCCCACGCCGTGTCGGAGGCGTACGTGAAGGGCGAGGTCGACGCGGTGTTCGTCGTCTACAACGCCTTCGTGTCGGCCCTCGTGCAGAAGGTGACGGTGCGCGAGCTGCTGCCGATCCCGCGGGACCTGCTCGAGCGGCACGAGCAGGACGAGGGGCCGGAAGAAGGGGGAGGGACGCCCGACTTCTTCTACGAGCCGGAGCCGGAGGAGATCCTCGCGCGCCTGCTCCCGGTGTATGTCGAGACCGAGCTGTACCGCGCGCTGCTCGAATCTGCCGCTTCCGAGCAGGGGGCGCGGATGACGGCGATGCGGAACGCGTCGAAGGCCGCCGGCGAGCTGATCGACAGCCTGACGTTGGCGATGAACCGGGCTCGCCAGGCCGAGATCACGCAGGAGATCCTCGAGGTCGTCGCGGGCGCGGACGCGCTCGCGGGGTAGGAGATGCGGGAGGGAAAGCCGCGCTCCGGCCGAACAACGAGAACCGACCTGCTCACCGCGGCGTATCCCTCGACACGAGCGTTGCCAACAAGCGCTCCGGCAGATCCGTCTAAAGCTCCGATGACCTTGATTTCGCCCCAGGATCGGATAAGGTTCCGCCGCCCGTGAGCACACGCGTCGAACTTCCATCGGACGACGTCGCGATTCCCAGCGACGGTGCGCACGTCAAGGGCCTCGAGACGAAATTCAAGGCCCGCGGTTACTGGGAGCTCGTCTGGATCCGCTTCCGTCGCGACCGGCTCGCGTTGTCGAGCGTCTTCTTCATCATCTTCCTGCTCCTCGCGGCGTTCGCGGGCGGCCCGATCGCGGCGCACTTCCTCGGCCACGGGCCGAACGACATCTTCACCTTCGGCGGCGTCGACCAGGCGAAGTTCATCCCCGTCGGACCTTGGACCCACATCTCGACCGCGCCGTACGCGGGGGCGACCTGCACGAGCCACTGCGTGAATGGGCACTTCCCGAGGACGCTGTTGATCCTCGGCGGCGACGGAGCTCTGGGGCGCGATCTCTTCCTCCGCCTGCTCTACGGTGCGCAGACCTCGCTCGAGGTGGCGCTGCTCGCGACGGCCGGCTCGGTCGGCCTCGGCGTGATCATGGGTCTCCTCGCCGGCTACTTCCGCGGCTGGGTCGACACGGTCGTCTCCCGCCTCGTCGAGATCGTGATGGTCTTCCCGGCGCTCCTCTTCATCATCGCCGTTCGCGCCGTCGCCGGCGACTCGCTGAACGCGATCACGTTGGGCTTCCTCGCGCATGGCGTCTTCACGCTCTTCCTGATCTTCAGCATCTTCGGCTGGTTCTACCCGGCCCGCATCATCCGCGGCGTCGTCCTCTCGCTCCGCGAGAAGGAGTTCGTCGAGGCCGCGCGCATGACGGGCGCGAGCGACTTCCGGATCATGCGGTCGCACCTGCTGCCGCATCTGGTCGCGCCGATCATCGTCTACTCGTCGCTGATCATCGCCACGAACATCATCGCCGAGGCCGGCCTCTCGTTCCTCGGGCTCGGCATCGAGGCGCCGACGGCGAGCTGGGGCACGCTGCTCGCGGCTGCACCCGACTTCTACCTGACCCAGCCGTGGCTGATGATCTGGCCCGGCCTCTGCATCCTGATGACGACGCTCGCCTTCAACCTGCTGGGCGACGGCCTGCGCGACGCATTCGACCCGCGCGCGCGCATCTGAGTAAGGGGGGAAATCGGCAGGAGTCCCCTCGACGCGCTAACTAAACGCACGGTACAGCGTCAAATGGACGCTGGTGTTTTTCCGGTAACAACCTGTAAAAGTGCGGCGTCACCCGCGAACCGAGCGGGTGGTTCCCACAGAGAAACGAGGAAGGAGTCACATGCGCAGGAAGCAGTTGCTCTCCCTGTTCATGCTGGTGCTGGGTGCGTCACTGCTCGTCACGGCGATGGCCGTCGCGGGCGCGAGCGGCTCGAACGCCAAGGCCGGCAGCAAGGCCGCCGCCAAGGGCGGGACGCTCAAGCTGAACGAGTCGAGTGAGGACTTCGACTACACCGATCCTCAGATCGCATACCGCACAGATGACTGGGCGATGTTGAACACGACCGCCATGCCGCTCGTGGGCTTCCCCGAGAAGGCGGGCGCGGCGGGTTCGCAGCTGTACCCGATCGGGGCGACAGCCTTCCCGACGGTCTCCAAGGACGGCTCGACGTACACGTTCCACATCCGCCCGGGGATGAAGTTCTCGGACGGCTCGCCCGTCACGGCCGCTGCGTACCAGCGGGCGTTCGAGCGTGTCCTGAGCCCGAAGATGGGGTCGCCGGTGGGCGTGAACATCGGCCTGCAGGACGAGATCGTCGGCGCCGACGCCTTCTTCAACGGCAAGGCGCAGAAGATCTCGGGCATCTCGGCGAAGGGCAACACCCTCACGGTCCGCCTCACGAAGGCGAACGCGACGTTCGTGTCGCAGATGGGGATGCAGTGGTTCACGGCGACGAAGCCGAACACCCCGTACACGAGCCAGGGCCTGCAGACGTTCCCGTCGGCCGGTCCGTACTACATCAGCTCGCGCGATCCGGGCCGTTCGACGGTGCTGAAGCGGAACCCGTACTACAAGGGGAGCCGCCCGGCGAATC
The DNA here is from genome assembly GCA_050697615.1 of Gaiellaceae bacterium. Classification (GTDB taxonomy): domain Bacteria; phylum Actinomycetota; class Thermoleophilia; order Gaiellales; family Gaiellaceae; genus PALSA-600. Next base: position 950 of record JBOGZX010000153.1, on the reverse strand, counting down.
CGGACGAGATCGTGTTCACCCCGGACGTCGATCCCGACCAGTCGCTGCTGCAGGTCAAGGCCGGCCAGTCCGACCTCGACCTCATCGGCAACGTGCCGACGTCGTCGGCGAGCCTCGCCAAGCAGTACGGCGTCAACAAGAGCCGGTTCAAGGTCGGCCCGACGTCGTGCATGTCGTACATGTCGATGAACAACGCCCGCCCGCCGTTCAACAGCCTTGCGCTCCGCAAGGCCGTGAACTGGGCGATCGACCGCCCCGCACAGGTTCGCCTGCTCGGTGCGTACGGAGGGAAGCGCACGGACCAGATCCTGGTTCCGGGCGTCCCCGGCTACAAGCCGTACAACGTCTACGCCCTGAAGGGTGCTGACGTCGCGAAGGCGAAGCAGGTCGGCGGCTCGGCGATCGCGTCCGCGCCCGAGATCAACTTCGTTCACTCGATCAGCCCGACCTCGAACAACCGGGCCCAGGTCGCGGAGTACAACCTCAAGCAGGTCGGCTTCAAGGTGAAGGACGTCCCGACTCCGGCGACGACCTTCTACCAGGTCGTCGGTAAGAGGGACTCGACGTACAACATGACGTCGAACGGCGGCTGGTGCGCCGACTACTTCGACCCGTACGACTACATCAACGTGATCTTCAACGGACGCAACATCCAGGCGAACAACAACGTGTTCTACTCGTACTTCAACAACGCGACGTTCAACAAGCAGATGGACGCCGCGGCCAATCTCTCGGGCGCTGCCCGGGCAAAGGCGTACGCGAAGCTCGACCTGGACCTGATGGTCAAGTACGCACCGGTCGTCCCGTACATCGTCGACAACGACCACTTCCTCACGTCGGCGCGACTGGGGAACTGGATCTACAGCGCGTACTTCGGCGAGCCGTACTTCAATGCACTGACGGTCGGCTAACCGAAGAGAACGAAAAACCCCGGCTACCATCGGCCGGAG
>JBOGZX010000152.1:0-5825 GCA_050697615.1 Gaiellaceae bacterium | reverse complement strand
GCAGTAGGTCCTGCACGTCGGCCCGGACGATCCGCTCGGATGCAAACTGTTCCGGCATCACCTGTCCGTCGAGCAGCGCGACCGAGAGCAGGTATGGGAGCGAATGGTCTGCTTGCTCTTTGGTGCGGATCTGTTTTTTGCCGCCCTCTTCGCCGCCGCCGATGATGTCGTAGGCGACCTGGAAGGTCTCGAGCTCGATCCGCTCCACCCGGGCCGGGTCGACCGTATGCGCAGCGCACAGCTCGAGCAGCGCCTCGAGTGCCGACTGCGAGTGGATCTCCGCGTTGAAGCGCTTCAGGAAGGTGCGGGTGACCCGCTCCAGATCCTCGCCTTCCCAGTCGATCTCGAACGGGCCGGCGATCGCCTCGGCGAACCCCTTGTTGCCCTCGAACACCTCTGCCGGGCCGCTGATCCCGCGGGCGGCGAGCAGCGCCGCCTCGACCGCGCCGAAAGCGGTAAACGGATAGGCGAGCCCTTTCCACTGCGAGAGCGCGCCCGTGCGCGTGACGCGCAGCGCGTTCAGGGCGGTACCCGCGATCGCGACCGCGTTCGCCGCCTCCGTCTCGCCGAGGCCGAGCGCCTTCGCGGCCCCGGCCGCGGCCGCATACGCACCCTGGGTCGTGTGGTCGAAGCCCTTCGCCCGCACCGGCGCCTCGTCCGAGAGCCGACACTGCACCTGGTAGGCGACCGCGAGCGCCGTCAGCAGCTCCCGGCCGGAGGCGCCCGCGTACTCGGCGGCCGCCAGCACCGGGGCCAGGTTGTCGCTCGGATGGCACGTCTCCCCCGGCGCGAAGTACGAATCGTTGAAATCCAGGTAGCGAACCGCCGCCCCGTTGTGGAGCGCCGCGCGGTCGGGCGCGGTGCGGCCGCCGCCGATCAGGGTGCACAACGGACTGCCGCCCAGCTCCTCCACCAGGGCCCCGATCCCCCGCACCGGCGGCCCGTCCAACGCGCCGAGGGCACAGCCGAGTGCGTCGAGCACACGGATCTTCAGCGCCGCGCGCGCTTCACCGGAGAGGTCCTCCCAGGAGCGGGCGCAGGCGAACCGGGCCAGCCGCTCGACCTGCGTCATCGCGGCAGCTCCGCGAGGGCGACGGCAGCCGAGAACGGCTCGCCGGCGGCGATCAGCTCGCGCGCCTCTTCGACCCGTCCGTAGAGGTTCCAGAGCAGCACCCCGCGGGGCCGGCGCTCGCCGTCGAGGTAGTACACGGCGCCCTGCCCGTGGAGATCGTCGAGCTCGCTGACCGTCGTCAGGCGGGCGTCGAGGTCGCCGACGGCCTCGTAGCCGAGGTCGAACAGGTCGGAGTAGAAGTACGGGAGGTGGTCGTAAGGCTCGTCGGCGCCGGCCATGTTCGAGCCGACGCGGCGGCCGTGGGTGCGCGCGTGCTCGTCGTGCTCGACGCGCCGGAGCTCGCCGCCGAGCGCGGCGACCGGGAACCGTGCCACGTCGCCCGCCGCGAACACATCCGGGCGGCCGCCGGCGCGCCCGAACGAGTCGACGACGATCCCATCCTCGACCGGCAGCCCGGCCTCGGAGGCGAGCTCGACGTTGGGCTCGATGCCGAGCCCGGCCACGATCGCCCCGGCCGTGAGCCCCCGGCCGTCCGCCAGCACGACCCGGCCCGGTTCGACCGCTGCGACGGAGGCGCCCGGAAGCACGTCGACGCCAAGCTCGCGGTAGTACGCGAGGAGCGACGAGGACAGCTCCGGCGGGAAGACGCGCGCACCGATGCCCGCCTCCGGAAAGACCATCGTCGCGGGGCAGCCGTTGAGAGCGAGCGCGGCGGCGATCTCCGAGCCGATGAAGCCGCCGCCGATCACCACGACCCGGACGCCCTCGTCGACGAGCCGGCGCAAGCGGTGGTAGTCGGCGAGGGTACGAAAGTAGATCACACCTTCGTCCGCGAACGGGAGCCGGCGCGGACGACCGCCGGTGGCGAGCAGCAGCTTCTCGAAGCTGTAGCGCTCGCCGCGATCGTCCGTCGCCGTGTGGCCGTCGAGGTCGAGGGCGACGATCGTGCGGCCGAGCCGCTCGTACACGCCGAGATCGACGGTCAGGCGGAAGACCGTCGCCTCCGCGTCGCCCTTCCACAGCGCCTTCGACAGGGGTGGGCGGGCATAGGGCGGATGGGACTCGGCGCCGACGAGCAGGATCGCATCCGGGTCGGGGTCGACCTCGAGGATCCCGCGGCAGGCTGCGTCGGCCGCACGCCCGCCGCCCACGACCAGATAGCGCGTGCTCTTCTCGACGTTGTGGGACATCCGCCTCCTCCAGCCGGGTGGCATCTGTCGCGGCGAGAGCGCGCGTGCTTCGTGTCGCGGAGGGTGCTCGTCGCTTGGCTCGATCGTACCACGATCGACCTCCTTGACTCTTTAACAAGGTGTATAACAGTAGAAAGATCTTCAAGCTGGAGGAAGCAACCATGAGGTACGCATCCGGACGGTCGTGCACCGACGTGGTCGAGAGGTTGCGCTGATGCGCAGCGTCGACGTCTGTGCGCTCCCCGAGCTGCCCGACGGCACCGGGCGGATCGTCCGCGACGGCATGCTCGACATCGGCGTCTACAACCTCGGCGGCGAGCTCTACGCGATCGAGGACCGGTGCTCGCACGACGACGGGCCGCTCGCCGAGGGCGAGCTGGACGTCGACGCGGGGTGGCCGTCTGCCCGCGCCACGGTGCCCGCATCGACATCCGAAGCGGCCGCGCGCTCACGCTCCCGGCGACACTCCCCGTCTCGACCTACCCGGTGCGGATCGAGGGCGGGCGTGTGGTCGTCGAGATCGACGAGTGACGCCGCAGCAACAACGAAGGGCTTCCAGATCTGCCGACTCGACTTCAATCTCGAGCGGTGGAGGTCTGGAAGCCCTTCTTCGCCAACAGCGGGTCCTGCGGCCGCGGCGCGCACGCAACCCGCTACGCCATCACCTCGTTGAAGGCGTCGATGTATGCCTGGGCGTTCCCCGACGGCCCCTTCAGCGTCATCTTCAGCGGACGCTCGGGGTCGTTGTAGAAGAAGCGGTCGGCACGCTCCTTGTGCCCCGTGTTCACGAGGATCTTGTAGGCCTTCTCGTTGAAGAGCGGACGGCCGTTCACGAGGAAGTTCTTCGCGATCCACGGCGCCTGCTCCATCGTGTTGATGAACTTCTCGAAGGAGCTCTGGTTCTGCGACTCCTTCAGCAGCATCTCGGCGTCCATCCAGCCGTAGAGCCCTTCCTGCGGGTCGGCGACCTCTATCAGCGGACCCTTCGCCGACTTCACCCGCGCGTCGGTGCCGAGATTCTCGATCGTCAGCCACGCCGACTCGTCGGTCAGCGCCCGCACGACCTCGGTGTTCTGCGAGACGAGCTTGAGGATGTTCGGCTTGAGCTGCTGCAGGAACGCCTTCGCACGTGAGATCTGGCCCGTCGTCATGTTGTACGGATGCTTTGCACCGGTCGCCAGCCCACTCATCGCCATCAGGTCGGTCGGCTGGTTCTCGAGCACGATCTTCTTCCTGTACTTCGGGCTGAGCAGCGCGTGGTACGAATCCGGCTTCGTCGTGACGTGCTTCGGGTTGTAGAAGATCTGCAGGCTCGACCAGCCGAACGGGTAACCCATCTGGTTCGAGCCCGTCTTCCAGAAGGGGACGTCGAGCGCAACCGGGTAGAGCTGCTTCGAAACCGGGAACGACTTGATGTCGAACGGAACGATCAGCCCTTCCTTGTAGAACTTCGGCACCCAGAGCGCGTCCTCCGACGACATGTCCCACGCGCCCCCGCCGCGCTTCACCTTGATGTAGGCGTCGGAGTCGTCGCTGATCAGCTGGACGCGAGCGCCGATGCTGGTCTGCTTCCGAACCTTCTGGATCTGGTTCGAGAAGTAGTGGTCGGACCACGTCAGCCAGTTGAGCGTGACGCCGCCGGCCCGAACCTCCGTCGCGCCAAACGCCCGCCCCGCCGACCCGAGCCGCGTTGCAGCGAGCCCGGCGGCGCCGACGGCACCGGCCGCGAGGAAGCTCCGACGTGTGACTGGGCGTTCGAGCTCCTCCATTTTCCTTCTCCTCCTTGGGAGTGACACGAGCCTGCTCCGCGGTTCCGAGTTGCGCGGAGCGCGGCGAACGTACCATGATGCGGACAACGTGTCCAGCACCCGGAACGAGTCCCTCAGAATCGGCGTCGTCGGCGGCGGGATGATCTCGCAGGCGATGCACCTGCCGCACCTCAACGAGCTGGGCAACCGTTTCGTCGTCGCGGCCCTCGCCGAGCCCTCCACGACCGTCCGCGACGCCCTCTGCACCCGGTTCGGCATCCTCGGCGGCTTCGCCGACTGGCGGTCGATGCTGGAGGACGTCCCGCTCGACGCCGTGCTCGTCTCCTCGCCCGCCGGTACCCACGTCGAGATCGTGCTCGCCGCGCTCGACGCGGGGCTGCATGTCTTCTGCGAGAAGCCGCTCGCGATCACCCTCGCCGACATCGACCGGATCGTCGAGAGGGGCCACCGTGCCGGGCGCGTCGTCCAGGTCGGCTACATGAAACGCCACGACCCCGCCTTCCAGCGGGCCCTCGCCGAGCTGCCGGAGACCGCCGCGGACATTCGCTACGCCAGCATCGTCGTGAACGACCCGGAGTGGGTGCCGTACTTCCTTCCCGGCGACATCGTCCGCGGCGCCGACGTCCCGACGGACGTGGTCGCCGCCGCACGGACTGCGGAGAGCGAGCAGGTCGAGGAGGCGGTGGGCCGCGGCGACCCGGAGGCCTGCTTCGCCTTCTCGGACGGCTACCTCGGGTCGCTCGTCCACCACGTCAACATCGTCAACGGCTTCCTCGAGCGTATGGGCGAGCCGTTGCCGGCCCGCGTGGTCGACGCGGCCTGGTGGAACGGCGGACGCTCCGTCGCGGGCTACTGCGAGCTCGCGAACGGCGCGCGTTGGGACAGCGCGTGGATTCAGCTGCTCGAGACTCGGGAGTATCGCGAGTCGATCACGCTCTACTTCGATACGTCGGTGCGTTCGCTGACGTTTCCGTCGCCGTGGCTCAAGATGAGCCCGACGGTCTACGAGCGACAGGACGGCGACGAGTATGCGAACACCGTCCGGCGCTACCGCTCGTTCGAAGAAGCGTTCCGGCGCGAGCTCGTGCACTTCCACGACTGCTGCGTCGACGGTGCGGCGTGCCTTACGCCGCCCGAGCAGGCACGCGTCGATACCGACGTGCTGACGCGCATGTTCCTGGCAGCCGGGCGGACGGGCGACTAGACCGGGAGCCCGTCAGGGCAGTCCGAGCGCGGTCTTCGCACGCTGGGCCGCCTCGAGCGCCGCGATCGCATCCTCGACGGTCGCGCCCTCCTCGCCGCCCCGCGCGAAGTCCTCGGCCTGCGCACGAAGCGCCGCCGCGATCGTCTCGTCGCCGGTGGGGGGAGCGACGAACTCGACCTGCTCCGCGCCGTCGAGCCCGATCACCTCGATGCGGCACGTCTCGCCCGGGGGGTGCCGCCGGGCGAGCACGATCGTGCCCGCGATCCCACCGGCGGTCTCGACCGCGAGCGAGACGAGTTCGGGGTCGCCCTCGACGGCCGCGTCCCAGCACACGCCCCCTTCGGTACCCGTCACCTTCGTGATCTCCTGGCCCGTCAGCCAGCGGAGCTGGTCGAGCTCGTGCACGCCCATGTCGACGACGATGCCGCCGCTCGAGTGCGGGTCGCGGAAGGCGCGCGGCGGCGGCAGCTCGTCGAGCTGCCAGGAGCCGACGAAGACGAGACGGCCGAGCTCGCCGGCGCGCACCCGCCCGCGCAGGTCGCGCAGCGCGGGCACGAAGCGCCGCCAGTACGCGACCTGCAGCCGCAGGC
>JBOGZX010000151.1:0-1914 GCA_050697615.1 Gaiellaceae bacterium | reverse complement strand
GAGCCCGGGCATGCCCGGGACGCCGGCGCCGGCCCGTGGCAGCCGGCGGGAGCGGCCCGGCCGGCGGCGGCAGCGTCAGGTGGACCCTCGTGTCGATCCGGTCCTCGTCCCCGCGTCCGATCGCCACCTGCAGGTCGTGCCGCGGGGCCGTCAGGTGCAGCGCCCGGCTCGCGCCCACGAGCGGCCGCGTCGCGGCGAGAGCGACGTCGCGCCGGATTCCCTGCTGCTGGATCGCCGCCTGCTTGCGCAGCCCCTCCGCGTCGAGCAGCGCCGCGATGCCGAGACCGACGAAGAGCACGACGATCCCACGACCGGCGGCGGTTCGAAAGAACGCCCTCACTAGAACCGGAAGTAGATGAAGGGGGCCACGCCCTCGGGACCCAGCGTGTTGATCAGCATCAGGCACACGCCGACAGTCGCGGCCTTCGCGAGCACGGGCAGCCGGCCGAAGCCGCGCACGAAGGCGCCCACCGCGGCCGGACTGACGAACTGCGCGAGGATCCCGACCGCGATCGCGAGCACGACCGATGTCGTCACGAGCGGCGACGGCCGCCCCCACGCGTCGACGAGCCGCACGATCACCTGGCCGGCGCTCCCGAACGAGTCGGCGCGGAAGAAGATCCACGCGAAGCAGACGACGTGGAACGTGACAATCCGGCCCAGCCACCGGGTTGCCGGCCGCGTGGGCCGCAGGCCGAGCGCGCGCTCGACCGACAGGCCGATCCCGTGGATGGCACCCCAGACGATGAACGTCCACGCAGCCCCGTGCCACAGTCCGCCGAGGACGAACGTGAGCATCAGGTTGCGGTAGGTGAGCAGGCGGCCCTTCCGGTTGCCGCCGAGCGGGATGTAGAGGTAGTCGCGCAGCCAGCGCGACAGTGTCATGTGCCAGCGCCGCCAGAAGTCCTGCAGCGAGACGGCGGCGTACGGCGACGCGAAGTTCTGCGGGAACTCGAAGCCCAGCAGCAGCGCCACCCCGATCGCGATGTTCGTGTACCCGCAGAAGTCGGCGAAGATCTGCACGGCGTAGCCGTAGACGGCGACCAGCACCTCGAGCGACGAGTGCCTGTTCGGTGCGGCGAAGACGTCGTCGACGATGTGCGTCGCGAGGTGGTTCGCGATCACCACCTTCAGGAAGAGGCCGCTCACGATCAGCACGAACGCGCGCGAGACGTCGACGCGGCGCGGGTCGCGCGGCGACTCGAGCTGGGGCAGGAGCTCGCTCGCACGCACGATCGGCCCGGCCACCAGATGCGGGAAGAACGCCTGGAAGACCGCGAACCGCGCGAACGACGCCGGAACCACCTCGCCCCGGTAGGTGTCGACGACGTACGAGATCGCCATGAAGGTGAAGAAGGAGATGCCGACCGGCAGCACGACGTGCGCGATCCACGACGTCCCGATCGCGTTGTCGACCGAGCTGAGGAAGAAGTTGGCGTACTTGAAGTACCCGAGCAGCCCCAGGTCGAACGCGAGTGCGAGCGCGAGCAGCGCCTTCCGCGTGCGCAGGCCGGCGGCGCGATGGATGCCGACGGCGACCACGTGGTTGACGACGGTCGACGCTGCGAGCAGAAGGACGAAGTGCCAGTCCCACCACGCGTAGAAGACATAGCTCGCGAGCACGATCCACGCCCGCCACGCGCGCTGGTACGGCATCAGCGCCCACGACACGGGCAGCACGATCGAGAAGAAGATCGCGAAGGTGACGGTGGGGAAGAGCACGGTGCGGCGCCGCTACCGGACGCGCAGGACGAGCTTTCGCGTGGCGGACTGCCCGACCGCGTCCGTCACGCGAACGGTGAGCGCAAACGTCCCGCGACGGTCGGATGGACGCGGCGCCCCGCCGATCGCGCCGCTCCGCTTCAGGCCGAGCCCGGCGGGAAGGCGGCCGGTCTGAAGCGACCAGCGGTACGG
>JBOGZX010000150.1:0-2256 GCA_050697615.1 Gaiellaceae bacterium | reverse complement strand
TCGCCGGGCTGGTCGTGCTGGGCTATCTCCTCGGCTCCTGCCCGGGGGGGTACTGGCTCGTGCGCGTGCTCGAGCACGAGGACATCCGCGAGGTCGGATCGGGAAACATCGGCGCGACGAACGTCTGGCGCACGTACGGTCGCGGGCTCGGCATCCCGGTCGTCCTGCTCGACGTGTTGAAGGGGTTCGTGCCGGCGCTGATCGGGATGCTCTTCGTGTCGCACCTGGCGGGGATCGTGGCCGGCGCCGCTGCGATGCTGGGCCACTGGCGGCCCCTGTTCCTGCGCTTCGCGAAGGGCGGCAAGACCGTGGCGACCTGCGGCGGCGTGTTCTTCGGCGTCGCGGTGTGGGTGGCGCTCGTCGCCGGCGGCGTCTGGCTGCTCGTCTTCGTGACGCTGCGCTACGCCTCGCTCTCGTCGATCCTGGCGGGGATCTCGCTGCCCGTGACGGCGTACCTGCTCGGCTACCCGACCCCGGTGGTCGTCTTCGGTGCGGTTGCGGCTGCCGCCATCGTCTTCCTGCACCGAGCCAACCTCGTCCGCCTTCGCAAGGGCACCGAGAGCCGCTTTCACTTCCGCCGCGCCGCGCGTGCGTAGGGCGCTGCTGCTCGCCGCCTTCGCCGCGGCGCTGTGGCTCGCTCCCGGCGCCCTCGCGTCCGGCTGGTGCGGATCGGGCGAGACCGCCGCCGACCGGCCCGACATCGTCACGGGACAGCAGGTACACGCCGTCGTGGCGGTCCCCTCCGACGGAGCGGACACCTTCGCCGCCGATGCGAACCGGCTCGCCGACGACGTCGCGTCGATGACGGCGTGGTGGCAGGGTCAGGATCCGACGCGGGTGCCGCGGTTCGATGAGGCGACGTTCGGAGCCGCGACGTGCCTCGACATCTCCTTCGTGCGGCTGCCGGAGCCGACCGCCGCCTACGCCGGCGTCGGCTCGGAGATCGCGTTCGCACGGGTCGAGAGCGACCTGTCGAACGCCGCGCTCGGCAACGCGTACAAGAAGTACCTCGTCTACTTCGACGGCCCGTCTGTGGAGGCGGGTCTCTGCGGCACGGGAGCCGGACGCTTCGACATCGGACCCTCCTACGCCGTCGTGTGGCTGCGGGGCTGCGGGGGCGTCCCGACGGACTCGATCGCAACGCACGAGCTGCTCCACGCGCTCGGCGCGCTTCCCGCCGGAGCTCCGCACGCCTGCCCGCCCGCAGACGGCGGAGCCGCGCACCCGTGCGACTCGACCACGGACGTCCTCTACCCGTACGCGACGCCGAACACGCCGCTCTCGCAGCTGGTGCTCGACTTCGACCACGACGACTACTACGCGCACAGCGGCACGTGGATCGACATCCAGGACTCCCTGTGGCTGCACCGCCTCGGCGTCGCGCAGGTGCCGCTGACGGTGCGGCTCCACGGAGCGGGGCAGATCAGCAGCGACCTCCCCGGCCTCGACTGCGCCGTCTCGTGCCAGACGCTCTGGGACCCGGGTACGAAGCTCATCCTGACGGCGCTGCCGAGCGCGTCCGACCGCTTCGTCCGCTGGAGCGGCGCGTGCGCCGGCAATGGAGGGTGCGCCGTGACGATGGGGCAGGCGGTGTCCGCGGCCGCGGTGTTCGGGCCGCTCCGGATCCGGCTGCGGGTTCGAACGACGGGCAAGGGACGCGTCGCGTGCACGCCGGGGTGCGGAGCGACGGTCGCGGCCGGAAAGCCGCTGAAGTTGCGTGCGGTGGCGGCGAAGGGGTGGAAATTCACGGGCTGGAGCGGCGGCTGCAAGGGGAAGCGCGTCACGTGCACGCCCGCGACCGACTTCGCGCTGACCGCGCGCGCGACCTTCCGGAGGCTCGGGAAGCTCAGGAAGCTCTGAGCCAGTCGCGCAGCTCGGCGGGCACCGGCGCCGGCGCACCCGCGAGCTCGCGGCGAAGCTCGCCGACGGTGCTCGACCGCTCGGCCAGGATGTCGTGCCGGTGGATCGTCTCCAGGTTGACCTGCCGCGAGCAGAGGAAGTCGGCGTCGTCGAGTGCCGGATACCGGCGCAGCGTCTCGGACAGCGAGAAGCGCACCGAGTCCTCGACGAACCGCGGCTGCAGGTGTGCGTGCTCGACGACGTGGAGCTCGTCCGGGCGCTTCAGGAGCTCGTAGACTGGAGAGCTCATCGACCGTTCGACGATGTCGACGAGCTGCTCGGCGTTGATGCGCGACTCGGTGCCGACGAGCAGCATCCCGCGGCCGCGCTGGTTGTGCGTCGCGAGCGGCACGAGCT
>JBOGZX010000149.1:0-3436 GCA_050697615.1 Gaiellaceae bacterium | reverse complement strand
CACCGACGTCTGCCTCTGCGAGTACACGTCGCACGGGCATTGCGGCGTCCTCCGCACGGGCCTGAACGACTCCGTGGAGATCGACAACGACGCGTCGGTCGACCTGCTCGCGCGCACCGCCGTCTCGCACGTCGAGGCGGGGGCCGACGTGGTGTGCCCCAGCGACATGATGGACGGCCGAGTCGGTGCGATCCGCGAGCAGCTGCCGCAGGCGCCGATCGTCGCGTACTCGGCGAAGTACGCGTCCGCGTTCTACGGCCCGTTCCGGGACGTCGCCGGCAGCGCGCCGTCGGTCGGCGACCGGCGCGGCTATCAGATGGATCACGGCAACGTGCGCGAGGCGCTCCGCGAGTGCGAGCAGGATGCGGAGGAGGGGGCCGACGTGTTGATGGTGAAGCCCGCGCTGCCGTATCTCGACGTGCTCCGCGCCGCGCGCGACCGCTTCGACCTGCCGCTGGCCGCGTACAACGTCAGCGGCGAGTACGCGATGGTGAAGGCCGCGGCAGCCGCGGGCGATCTCGACGAGCGCGCGGCTGCGCTCGAGTCGCTGACGGCGATCCGCCGCGCGGGCGCCGACGTCGTGATCACGTACTGGGCCAAGGAGTACGCCGGTTGGCTGTGAGGCTCGCCCGCTCGGAGCTCTGGCATCGGGCGCTCGGCGTGACTCCCGGCGGGGTGAACTCCCCGGTCCGCGCGATGCGCGGCGTCGGCCTCGAGGAGCCGTTCTTCGTCGCGCGCGGCCGGGGCGCGACGCTCGAGACGGCCGACGGCCGCCACCTGCTCGACTGGGTGCAGTCGTGGGGGCCCCTGATCTTCGGCCACGCCGACGAGGAGACGGTCGAGGTCGTGCGCGAGGCGGCCCTCGACGGCACCAGCTTCGGAGCGCCGACCGAGCGGGAGCTCCTGCTGGCGGAGGAGGTCGTCGACGCCGTCGCCTCGGTCGAGCGTGTGCGGCTCGTCTCGTCGGGGACGGAGGCGGCGATGTCGGCGGTGCGCCTGGCACGGGGCTTCACCCGGCGCGACCGGGTGATCACGTTCGGCGGCTGCTACCACGGCCACGCCGACCAGTTCCTCGCACGTGCCGGCTCGGGTCTGGCGACGCTCGGCATCCCGGCCTCTCCGGGCGTCCCGAGCGGCGTGATCGCAGACACGATCGTCTGCGAGTACAACGACGTCGACGGGGTCGCCACCGCGGTCGAGCGGTACGGGGAAGGCCTCGCGGCGATCGTGCTCGAGCCGGTGGCCGGGAACATGGGCTGCGTTCCACCGGCTCCCGGGTTCCTGGAGGCGCTGCGCCTGCTCTGCGACGCCTCGGGCGCGCTGCTCGTCTTCGACGAAGTGATCACCGGCTTCCGGGTCGCCCGCGGCGGCGCGCAGGCCGTGTTCGGCGTGGCACCCGACCTGACGATCCTCGGCAAGATCGTCGGCGGGGGGCTGCCGCTCGCCGCCTTCGGCGGACGGGCCGAGGTGATGGACCAGCTCGCGCCGGCCGGTGCCGTCTACCAGGCCGGCACGCTGAGCGGCAACCCGCTTGCGACCGCGGCGGGGCTGTCGGTGCTGCGGCGCCTGCGCGGTCCCGGTGTCTACGAGGAGCTCGAGCGGCGCTCGGCCCGTCTCGCCGCCGGGCTCGAGCCGTTCGGGCGCGTGCAGCGGGTCGGCGCGATGCTCACGCTCTTCGCCGGCCGCGACGAGCCGGTCGAGCGGTTCACGGAGCTCGCGACGGAGCGCTACGGCGAGCTCTTCCGCGGGCTGCTCGACCAGGGGATCTACATCGCGCCGAGCCAGTACGAGTGCCTGTTCCCGTCGCTCGCCCACGGAGACGACGAGATCGACCGGACGGTCGAGGCGGTGGCGGATGTCCTCGGCGGTTGAGAGGCACACGGCCCACCAGATCGCACAGGGCGCTCGCGTCGAGAGCGACGTCTGGGCGGCGGCGCTCCGGGACGCGCCCGACTGGGAGCCCGTCTTCTCGCCGCTCGCGCCGCCCGAGCTCGCGCTCGGTCTGGAGACGGTCTACGAGGCCTACCTCGCCCACTACGGGCGGCCACGGCTGTTCGACCTGACCGACGGTCACGACGCGATCCTGCTCGGCGACTACCTGTACGCGCACGGGCTCGTGCGCGTCGCCGAGGCCGGCGGCGTGCACGCGGTCGCGGTGCTCGCCGACCTGATCTCCCGCTGCGCCGCGCTGCGCGCCGACGCCCTGGCGGGAGACGGGGAAGCGTGGGTGGACGCAGCGCGCGCGCTCGGCGGCGAGCCGGGGGACGACGAGGTCGCGTGCGCGCTCGCCCGTCACTCCGTTAGAGTCACGGCATGATCTTCGACGCCGCCAGCGAGGGCACCCACGTGATCCTGGGGATGCTGATCGTCGGCCTGATCTTCCTCACCGTGGTGGCCCTGGGCGAGCTGTCCAACTGGGCGAGCCATCGCCGCGCAGCACGCCGCCGCGCCCGGCGCTCCGTCTACTAAGGGCTCGTGCCTGCCCGCGACCTGCGCGAGTGGATCGCGCTTCTCGAGCGCGAAGGCGAGCTCGTCCGCGTCGGCGTGGAGGTCGACCCGCATCTCGAGGTGACGGAGATCGTCGACCGCACGGTGCGCTCGGGCGGTCCGGCGTTGCTCTTCGAGCGGCCGAAGGGCTCCGAGCACAGCCTGCTGATCAACCAGTTCGGCACCGAGCGGCGGATGTGCATGGCGTTCGGGGTCGAGCGCCTGGACGAGGTCGGCGACCGGCTCGGCGAGATCCTCTAGCTGCAGCCGCCGGAGGGCCTCGCGGCCAAGGTGCGGGGTCTGAAGACGCTCAAGTCGATCGCCGACTCGCGCCCGCACGTCGTCAAGCGCGGCGTCGCGCAGGAGGTCGTGCTGCGCGGAGACGACGTCGACCTCGGACGTCTGCCGGTGCAGACCTGCTGGCCCGGCGACGCCGGACCCTTCATCACGCTGCCCGCCGTGATCACGCGCGACCCGCGCACCGGGCAGCGCAACGTCGGCATGTACCGGATGCAGGTGCTGGGGCCGCGCTCGACGGCGATGCACTGGCAGATCCACAAGGACGGCCGCGCCGACTACCTCTTCACAGAGGGACGCATGGAGGTCGCCGTCGCGCTCGGGCTCGACCCGATCACCGCGTACTCCGCGAGCGCGCCGCTGCCGAAGCACATCGACGAGCTGATGGTCGCCGGCTTCCTGCGCGGCGAGTCGGTCGAGCTCGTGAAGGGCGTCACCGTCGACCTGGAAGTGCCCGCGAACGCGGAGATCGTGATCGAGGGGACGATCGACCAGGGCGACCTGACCGCCGAAGGCCCCTTCGGCGACCACACCGGCTACTACACGCCCGCCGAGCAGTTCCCTGTGCTCAACGTGACGGCGATCACGATGCGCCGCGACGCCGTCTATCCGTCGATCGTCGTCGGCAAGCCGCCGCAGGAGGACGCATGGC
>JBOGZX010000148.1:0-3637 GCA_050697615.1 Gaiellaceae bacterium | reverse complement strand
GCGCGCTGAAGGTGGTGGCGGTGTCGTTGAGCAAGATCGCCGGCGACCTCGCGCTGATGGGCTCCGGTCCGCGCGCTGGGATCGCCGAGCTGTTCCTGCCGGAGCTGCAGAAGGGCTCGTCGATCATGCCCGGCAAGGTCAACCCCGTGATCCCGGAGGTCGTGACGCAGGTCGCGGCCCAGGTGATCGGCAACGACCAGGCGATCGCGATCGGCGGCATGCAGGGACACTTCGAGCTGAACGTCTTCGTGCCGCTGCTGGCGCGCAACCTGCTGCAGTCGATCAAGCTGCTCGCGTCCGCGTGCCGACTGCTCGACACGAAGTGCGTGGCGGGGATCGAGGCGAACCGCGAGCAGACCGAGCACTACGCCGAGTCCACGCTCTCGGCGGCGACCGCGCTGAATCCCTACATCGGCTACGACAAGGCCAGCGAGATCGTCAAGAAGGCCGTCGCGTCGGGTCGCTCGCTGCGTGAGGTCGCGCGCGAGGAGGGCGTCTCCGCCGACGTGCTCGACGAGGCGCTCGACTACCGCAAGATGGCGCAGCCGCACGGTTGACCGCCGCATCTCCGATCGAAGATCGCCTATCCTCGACCCGCGTTTCGGTCCAATCCTGAGCAGAAGGGGGAGACGATGGTGAGATACGTGCGGTGGGGTCTGCTGGTCGCGGCCGTAGCGACGGCTGCAGCAGTTGCGGCCACGGCGGCGTTCGCGGCGGGTAACGGCGACCTCAACTACGTGGTGAAGCCGCCGCGGATCAAGGGCCCGGCGATCAGCACGCTGTCCAAGGGACATCTACGCGGGTTCGGTAACCACTGCGGCCCGGCCTTCGGCGTTACCTTCGATCTTGCCTGCTACGACCCGACGCAGATCCGGAACGCCTACGACGTCCCCTCGGATCTGGACGGCACCGGCCAGACGATCGTGATCGTCGACGCCTACGGCGATCCGACGATCGAGGACGACCTGGCGGCGTTCGACGCGCTCTTCGAACTACCGGCCCCGCCGTCGTTCACGATCTACCACGGCTCGAGCACGCAGAAGGCGGGACCGCACGACCCGGCCGACTGGGCGATCGAGACGGCGCTCGACGTCGAGTGGGCGCACGCGATCGCACCGGGAGCCGCGATCGTGCTCGCCGAGGCGCCGAGCTCCTCCGGCAACGCGATCAACTCCACCGAGGCGAAGGTCGTCAGCAGGTACCCGGGCTCGATCCTCTCGCAGAGCTTCGGCATCAACGAGAACGCGATCAACGGCAAGGGCAACAACATCCAGTTCAAGCAGGCGGACAGGAACTACCAGCAGTTCGCCGGCATGGGGATCACGGTGCTCGCCTCCGCCGGCGACACCGGTGCGAGCGCGGGCACAACCGCGAACACCGCGTCGTACCCTGCCTCCGATCCGTGGGTGACCGGGGTGGGCGGGACGCAGGGTGACCCGTATCCATACGGCCTGTGCCCGTCCACGGCGTCCGACGACTGCACCTACGGCGGGGAGCAGGTCTGGAACGAGCCGGACTACCCTGCGGCGACCGGGGGTGGGTTGAGCCAGATCTTCGGCGTGCCCTCCTATCAGGCGGGGTTGGGATTCACGAGTCGGGCGACTCCCGACGTGGCCTACAACGCGGCGATCAACGGCGGGGTGCTCGTCGTCCAGGGTCCGAACATCTATCTCGTCGGCGGCACCAGCTGTGGGTCGCCGCAGTGGGCGGGCATCTTCGCGCTCGCAAACCAGGCGCGTGCGGAGGCTGGAAAGGGTCCGATCGGCTTCGCGAACCCGACGCTATACTCGATCTACCACGGCGGCAGCTACGGGGCCGACTTCCACGACATCACGGTCGGCGACAACACGCTCGCGGGTGCACCGGTCAAGGGCTACTCGGCCGGGGCGGGCTACGACCTCGCGACGGGCATCGGCACGCCGGACGTCGCGAACCTGATCGGCAGCCTCAAGTAGACGTTTCGAGCTCGAGTCGAAGGAGGAGGGCCGCGGCGCGGCCCTCCTTCCGCGACTCCCCGCCGGCCGGGCCGGCCGGGCCGGCGGAGCGCCCTCCGGCTACCGTTGCGTCATGCTGACAGCCGTTGCGACGCTCGTCCTCCTGCACGGGACCGTCACGATCGGGCCGACGGCTCCCGTCTGCCGTGCGGGAACGCCCTGCACGAGACGGGCCGCGCACGTCGTCCTCACCTTTCGCCGGCCCGGGCACGTCCGCCGCACGACGACGGATCGGCTCGGCCGCTACCGCCTCCGGCTCGCCCCGGGTACGTGGTACGTGCGTGCGAGCGCCGGCATGCGGATCGCGCCCGCGACCTTCGTGGTTCCGCGTGCGCACTCGGCCCTGCGCAGCTTCCGGATCGATACCGGGATCCGTTAGTAGGCGACCGCGCCGCGGCCGGTCTCGGCTGCGTGGCGCTGCTCGTCGGCCCGGTAGCTCGAGCGCACGAGCGGTCCCGAGAAGACCGAGCCGAAGCCGATCGCCTCGCCCTGTTCCCGGAACCAGCGGAACTCGTCGGGGTGCACCCAGCGGTCGATCGGGGCGTGCTTCGCGCTCGGCTGCAGGTACTGGCCGATCGTCACCACGTCGACGCCGTGTGCGCGCAGGTCGCGCATCGTCGAGACCACTTCGTCGTTCCGCTCGCCGAGGCCGACGATGATGCCGCTCTTCGTCAGGACGGGATAGTCGGCGATCTCCTTCGCCCGGCGGAGCAACTCGAGCGCGCCGTCGTAGCTCGCCTTGGCGCCGCGCATCCGGCGGTGCAGCCGGCGCACGGTCTCGATGTTGTGGTTGAAGACGTCGGGGCGCGCGCCGATCACCGTCTGCAGCGCCTGCTCCTCGACGCCGAGGAAGTCCGGTGTCAGCACCTCGATCTTCGCGTCGGGCAGCTTCGCCTTCACGGCCCGGATCGTGGCCGCGTAATGACCGGCGCCGCGGTCGGGCACGTCGTCGCGGTCGACCGAGGTGACGACCACGTGCCTGAGCCCCATCTGTGCCGCCGCCTGCGCGAGCCGCAGCGGCTCGAGCGGGTCGACCGGCTCGCTCGGCTTCCCCGAGTGGACGTAGCAGTAGCGACACGCGCGCGTGCAGGTCTCGCCGAGGATCTGGAAGGTGGCGGTGCCGCGACCCCAGCACTCGGCGATGTTCGGGCAGCGGGCCTCCTCGCAGATCGTGTGCAGCCGCTGGCCGTGCAGCAGCTTCTTCACGTCGAAGTAGCTGCCGTTCGCCGAGGGCGCGCGCACCTTCATCCATTCGGGGCGGCGCGGGCGCTCGGCGACGGGAAGGGAGGTCTCCACGAGGCGAAGTCTAGAGAGCGACGGGCGTACGGCCGACCAGCTCGGCGTAGCGCCCTCCAAGCGCGGTCAGCTCGTCGTGGCGGCCGCGCTCGACGATCCGCCCCTCGCTGAGCACGACGATCTGGTCGGCGTCGTAGACGGTCGACAGCCGGTGGGCGATCGCGACTGTGGTGCGGCCCTCGGCGAGCCGGTCGAGCGCCTCCTGCACCTGCCGCTCGGTCTCGCTGTCGAGCGAGCTCGTCGCCTCGTCGAGCACCAGGATCGGCGGGGTCCGCAGCACGGTCCGCGCGATTGCGATCCGCTGTTTCTCGCCGCCCGAGAAGCGGTAGCCGCGCTCGCCGACGACC
>JBOGZX010000147.1:0-3304 GCA_050697615.1 Gaiellaceae bacterium | reverse complement strand
GCGAGATACTTGGCCTGCTCGGCGGTGAGCTTGTCGATGTTGACGCCCATCGTCAGCAGCTTGAGGCGCGCGATCTCCTCGTAGATCTCGGTCGGCACTGGGTACACCTTCTTCTCGAGCGACGCAGCGTGCTGCACCGCGTACTCGGTAGCGAGCGACTGGTTGGCGAAGCTCATGTCCATGACGATCGCCGGATGCCCTTCGGCCGCCGAGATGTTCACGAGCCTCCCCTCGGCGAGCAGGAAGAGCAGCCGTCCGTCGGCGAGCTTGAACTCCTCGACGAAGTTGCGCGCCTCCCGGGTCTCGACGGCGAGCGACCGGAGCGCCGGGATGTCGATCTCGACGTTGAAGTGGCCCGTGTTGCAGATCAGCACGCCGTCCTTCATCACCTCGAGGTGCTGCCGCGCCACCACGTGCTTGTCGCCGGTCGCGGTGCAGAAGATGTAGCCGACCTTCGCGGCCTCGTCCATCGGCATGACCTCGAAGCCGTCCATCAGCGCCTCCAGCGCGCGCATCGGGTCGACCTCGGTGACGATCACGTGCGAGCCGAGCCCGCGGGCGCGCATCGCGACGCCGCGGCCGACCCAGCCGTACCCGGCGACGACGAACCGCTTGCCGGCGAGCAGGACGTTCGTCGCGCGGATGATGCCGTCGATCGTCGACTGGCCCGTGCCGTAACGGTTGTCGAAGAAGTGCTTCGTGCGCGCGTCGTTGACCGCGATCACCGGGAATGCGAGCGCGCCGTCGGCCTCCATCGCCTTCAGGCGGATCACTCCCGTCGTCGTCTCCTCCATGCCGGCGATGATGTCGCCGAGCTGCTCGCGGCGGGCGCTGTGCAGGACGCTGATCACGTCCGCGCCGTCGTCCATCGTCAGCTGCGGCTTGTGGTCGACCGCGGCCTCGATGTGCGAGTAGTAGGTGTCGTTGTCCTCGCCCTTGATCGCGAAGACGGGGATGTCGAACTCGTCGACCAGCGCGGCCGCGACGTCGTCCTGCGTGGACAGCGGATTCGACGCGCAGAGCACGACGTCGGCGCCTCCCGCCTTGAGCGTCCGCATCAGGTTGGCCGTCTCGGAGGTGACGTGCAGACACGCAGAGACGCGGTAGCCGGCGAGCGGCTGCTCACGCTCGAAGCGCTCGCGGATCGCCGTCAGAACCGGCATCTGCCGGTCGGCCCACATGATGCGACGCACGCCCTCGGGGGCGAGCGCCAGGTCCTTCACGTCGTGTCGCTTGGTCGTAGCCATGAGTCCTCTCGTCTTGGTCGCGGGGCAGTGTAGTGGTCAGGATGCGAGGAGCCGCTCGTGCTTGCGCTGCTCCCATTCGACCCAGGAACGGGTGTCGTCCCCGGCCGCGAGCCACGCGTCGACCGCCTGCCGGAGCTCGGGCTCGCGGCGCAGGCGACGCGCGAAGACGAGCTCGGCGAGCTCGATGCCGAAGCGGCGGCGCAGCTCCTTCAACGCATGGAGGCGATTCAGCTCGGAGAGCCCGTAGAGCCGGTAGCCGGCGCCGGTTCGCTGCGGGCTGACGAGCGCATGCTCCTCGAGATAACGGAGCATGCGCGCCGACCAGCCGGTCTCGGCGGCGGCGGCTCCCACGGTCAGCGGCTCGTGCACCCCACGACCTTACCAGAGGCGTGTGAAGGTTAGGGGGCCGACGTACCCTTGCGACCGTAGGCGTCCTCGAGGCGCACAACGTCGTCGAGGTGCGGCGTCGAGACCTCGAGGATCGTCGTGTCCTCGATCGCGGTCACGCGGTGGACCGTGCCCGGCCGGTAATGGAAGGCCGCGCCGGCGCCGACCACCTCCTCTTTCAGCACGGACTCCCCCGCCTCGCCCAACTCGAGCTTCGCCCGGCCGGACTGGATCAGCCACGACTCGTCCTTCTGCCGGTGGAACTGCAGCGAGAGCGAGTGCCCCGCCTTCACGAACAGCACCTTGCCGCAGTAGACCTCGGTGAGCGCCCAGATCAGCTCGTAGCCCCAGGGCTTCTCGACCTTCGTCACCGCGTGCGCCCAGGCGTCGAGGGTCGTGATGTTCGGCGAGTCGACGCTCATCGGGCGCGATGTTCTCACGCCAGCCACTCCGGATGCGCGGCAACGTGCTCGGCCGCCACGCGCAGCTCCTTCGGCGTGTTCACCGTCAGCCACAGCCCCTCGTGGCGGAAGGCGTGCAGCTTCCCCTCCGCCGCCAGCTCGGGAAAGGTGGTCGACTCGTGGTCGCCCCGCTCCGGCAGCCGGTCGACGGCCTCGGCCGAGAGCACGTAGTTGCCGCAGTTGACCCAGTAGGGAACCCGGGCGTCCTCGCGGAAGCCGTGAATGACGTCCGACTCGTCGACGTCGACCAGCCCGAACGGCGACCTCGGACGCGCGACCGTCACCGTTGCGAGGCCGCCGGTTGCTCGGTGACGCTCGAGCAGCCCCGTGAAGTCGACGTCGACCAGCTCGTCGCCGTTCAGCGCGTACACGTCGCCTTGCTCGCGCCGGGCGCGTGCGGCGAATCGGATGCCGCCGCCGCGACCGAGCCGCTCCGGCTCCTCCGCCGCCACCACGCCCGTGCCGAGGCAGGCAAGCTCCCGCTCGAACAGCTCTCCCTGACCGGCCGCGCACGAGACGATCACCCGGTCGACACCGGCAGCCGCGAGCCGCTTCACCTGATAGGCCGCGAGCGGCGTGCCCGCGACCTCGACGAGCGCCTTCGGCCGGCCGCCGGCCGAGTCGCCGAGCCGCTCGGCCCTGCCGCCGGCGAGGATGATCGCCTCCATCCGGGCTCAGCCGGCGGCGGTGGGGGCGGGCTCCGGCGTCTCCGGCAGCACATCCGTGAGCGAGGTCGGGCGGCCGATCCCCTCGTAGGCGAAGCCGGCACGGCGCACCTCCTCCGGATCGAGCAGGTTGCGGCCGTCGACGATCAGCGGGTTCGCCATCGCGGCATGCACCTCGGGCGACGCCAGCCCGCGTAGCTCCTCCCATTCGGTGACGATCACGGCCGCGTCGGCGCCGCGCACGGCGCCGAGCACGGAGCCGGCGATCTCGACCCCCTTCGGCAGCTTCTCACCGTCGGCCACCGGGTCCCACGCGCGCACCTCGACGCCCTCGGCGAGCAGCCGCGACGCGAGCACGATCGACGGCGCTTCGCGCATGTCGTCGGTGTTCGCCTTGAACGCCAGGCCAAGCAGTGCGACCGACTTGCCACTCAGCGACCCGAGGTGGTGCTTGAGCTTGCCGATCACGCGGCGCTTCTGCAGCTCATTCACCTCGATCACCGCCGACAGCAGCTGGAAGTGGTAGCCGGAGTTCGACGCGAGC
>JBOGZX010000146.1:0-2924 GCA_050697615.1 Gaiellaceae bacterium | reverse complement strand
GAGGAGAGCCTCGAGCAGAGCTACCGTGAGCGGCCGAACGTGCGGCGTCTGACGCCGCGCCGCCGCAACCACGAGTTCGACGACTGGACGGAGTCCGAGGCCGACCAGCCGACGTCCCGCGCCCCGGCGGGCCGCCCGGCGCGCGAGCGCCGCGTGCGCGAGCTGCCGGCGAGGCCGCCGCGTATCGAGGCAGTGCCGAATCCGTCGAATGTCCGGGTGCACCTGGTGCTGCCGCGCAGCTTCAACGACGCCCAGCAGATCGCGGACAAGTTCAAGCAGGGGATCCCGGTGATCCTGAACCTGCAGAACGCCGACGGTGAGCTGTCGAAGCGCCTGATCGACTTCACGAGCGGGCTCACCTACGCGTTGAACGGCGGCATGCAGCGCGTGGCCGACAAGGTCTTCCTGCTCACGCCGCGAAATGTCGAGGTCAGCGCGGAGCAGCGGGCCGCGCTGCTCGAGCGGGGCGGCTTCTTCAACCAGGCCTGAGCCCTCCCCAGTTAGTAACAGACTGTTACAAACGTAGGAAAAGGGCCTGCGGACGCGAACGGAGCGCAAATGGTGCTCGACGCCATCACCGAGGTCGAGCTGTTCGTGAACGTCTTCATCGGCGTCTACATCCTTGCGATCCTGGCCTACATCGTGACGTCCTGGGTGCAGCTTCCCTACTCGCTGCGGCCGGTCCAGCGATTCTTACACGATCTCTGCGATCCGTACCTACGCTTCTGGCGCAGGGTGATCCCGCTCTCCACCGGTCCCATCGACTTGACTCCCATGATCGCGGTGCTCGCGCTGATCGCGTTCAATCGAATCTTCATCGCCGTCGTCGAACGTCTGCACTGAAGGAGGACAGGACATGCGCTACACGCCAGTCGAGCTGAGGCACGTGCGGATCCGCCGGACGTTCCTGGGCTACAAGCGGGACGAGACGGACCGGATGCTCGAGGACATCGCCGACAGCTTCGCGGAGGTCTGGCGGGAGCGGGGTGAGCTCACCGACCGGCTCGAGGACGTCGAGAAGCACCTCGCCGAGTTGAAGCAGCGGGAAGCGCTGCTGGCCTCGACGCTGATCTCGGCCGAGCGCGCTGCAGCCGACGCGAAGGACGCAGCGAAGCGGGAAGCGGAGCTGATCGTCGCGGAGGCGCACAGCGAGGCCCGTTCGGTCGTACGGACGGCGCAGACCGAGCGTGCGCGGCTGTTCGCCGAGGCCCGGCGCATCGAGACGCTGCTGCGCACCGCGCTCGGCATGGTCGAGGAGAGTCAGGCGGCGACGTCGGCTCCCCAGGAGCCCGCGTCCGATCCGCCGGCGGAGCCGGCGGCGCCGGAGCCGTGGCCGAAGCACGAGGACACCCGCGAGTTCGAGGCGCCCGTGCTGCCGGATCCGCCGCTGCCGCCCGCAGCCGCGACGCCGCCGGCCCTGCCGCCCGTGCTGGAAGCAGACCCGGGCTCGGGTGAGAGCCCCTGGGAGGACCGCGACTTCGCCTGGGGCTAGCTGTCGCTCGTGCGACCTCCCGCGTCGGAGCTAGCATCGTTTTCGGTCAGGATGCCGCGGACATGATGGTCGGTGCGGGGGCAAACCGGAAAGGATGCGTGTGAGCGCGATCGAAATCGACGAGTTCCGGAAGCTCCTGGAGGCGGAGCGCCGGCGGCTCACCAGCACGGTCGACCGCCTTCGCGCCGAGCATCCGGGCAGCATGGAGGACGAGCTCGGCGAGCTCGGAAGCGGCGGCACCGACAACCATCTCGGCGACACCGCATCCGCCACCTACGACCGCGAGCTCGACCAGGGCATCGAGGAGGGCGCGCAGCAGACGCTGGCCGACGTCGGGGCGGCGTTGAAGCGGATCGACGACGGGACGTACGGCACGTGCGGGGCCTGCGGCAAGCCGATCGGAGCCGACCGCCTGAAGGCGATCCCGTGGACACGGCTCTGCATCGAGGATCAGCGACGTCTGGGGTAGGGCTGAGATGAGCGTCGAGCGTGCGCCGGACGTGCGTGTCGGCTCGTCGACGAACGCTCTCGCGCCTGTCTCGGTCGCCGAGCGCTCGCTCGCGGCCGGACTCTGGCAGTGGGTGGGGCTGGCGGCCGTCGCCGGCACGGCCGTCGTCGCCGACCAGGTGACGAAGCACGTCGTCACCGGCACGCTCGCTCTCGACGACTCCGTTCACGTCGTCGGGCCACTCTCGATCCACCACGTGCAGAACTCGGGGATCGCCTTCGGGCTGTTCTCGCAGGCAACCGCGATCGTGACGGTGGTGACGGGAATCGCGGTCGTGTGGATGGTCGTCTACTTCGCCCGCTCCGGCGCTCGCCACCCCGTGCTGCCGGCGGCGCTCGGCCTGCTGATCGGCGGCAGCCTCTCCAATCTCGTCGACCGGATCCGTCTGCACCACGTGACCGACTTCATCGACCTGCGGTACTGGCCGGCCTTCAACCTGGCAGACAGCTTCATCGTCGTCGGCGTCGCGATCCTGCTCGTGGCGCTGCTCGCCGCCGATCGCGCGCCGCGGCCGCCCCGCCGGCCGCTCGACGTCGCGGCCCGGTGAAGGTGCCCGCGGCCGCCGCGGGCGAGCGCCTCGACCGCTTCCTCGCGAGCCGCCTGGGCTCCCGAGCCGCGGCCGAGCGGGCCGTCGCCGCAGGCGCGCTCGTCGACGGGTCCCGGCGGGAGAAGAGCCACCGGCTCGCGGGCGGAGAAGAGATCTCGCTGCCGGACGAGGCGCCCGCTCCCGAGTTGCCGCCGCCTCCGCCTCCGCGGACCGTGTGGGAGGACGCGCACGTGCTCGTCGTCGACAAGCCCGCGGGCGTCGTCGTCCACCCGGGCGCGGGCCATGCGAGCGGAACGCTCGTCGACTCGCTCGCCGGGAGGATCGCCGGCGGCGAGCCGGGACGTCGCGGTGTCGTGCACCGCCTCGACCGCGACACG
>JBOGZX010000145.1:0-19073 GCA_050697615.1 Gaiellaceae bacterium | reverse complement strand
TGCTCGACGAGGATCCAGTCGTCGCAACCGCACAGGGACGCGACTTCCTGACACCGGGCGTCGAGGACGTCGTCTTTTGCTTCCTCCGCTTCCCGAGCGGGAAGATCGCCCACATGCATCTGTCGTGGCTGGATCCGCACAAGATGCGAAGGATGACCGTCGTCGGACGCGAGAAGATGGTCGTGTTCGACGACATGGAGCTCGAGCGCAAGGTCACCGTGTACGAGAAGTCGCCCTGGAAGCGCGCGGAGACCTACGGCGAATGGCAGACCCGGTCGGGCGACATCTTCGTCCCCAAGATCTCCACCGACGAGCCGCTGCGCCTCGAGTGCACGCATTTCCTGAAGCTGGTCGACGGCGACGGCGACCGGCAGAAGGTCGGACGTGACGGGGCGCGGGTCGTCCGCGCGCTCGAGATGCTGACGGAGTCGCTGCGTGGCTGAGATCGATCCGAGTGCGACGGTGTATCCCGGGACGGTGCTCGGCGAGGGCGTGCGCGTGCTCGAGAACGCCGTCGTCGGCAAGCAGCCGTCGCTGGCGGCGGGCTCGACGGCGGCGCGCGAGCCGCTCGCGCCGACGACGATCGGCGACGGCACCGTCGTCTCCACGAGCGCCGTCGTCTTTGCGGGCTCGCGCGTCGGCGCGAGGTGCATCGTCGGCGACCAGTCGTGCATCCGGGAGCGGGTGGCGCTCGGCGACGACTGCGTCCTCGGCCGCGGCTCCCTGATCGAGAACGACACCGCCGTCGGCGCCGGCACCCGCATCCAGGCCGGCGCCTACGTCACCGCCTACTCGACGCTCGAGGAGGACGTCTTCATCGCCCCGTGCGTCGTGACGACGAACGACAACTACATGGGCCGCACCGAGAAGCGGAAGGTGGAGATGCGCGGGCCGACGATCCGCCGCGGCGCCCGCGTCGGCGGCGGCGCGATCCTCTGCCCCGGGGTCGAGGTGGGCGAGGAGGCGTTCGTCGGTGCCGGGGCGGTCGTGACGAAAGACGTGCCGCCGCGGAAGGTCGTGGTCGGCAATCCCGCGCGCGTGCTGCGCGACGTCGCCGACGAGGAGCTGCGCGCGAACGGCGGCTGAGGCGATTCAGCCGCGCGCGAGCGAGAGCCTGTACTGGACCGGATCCCTCGTCTTCGAGACGAGCCTGATCTCGAGGTAGTACGTGCCGGCTTTCGGCGCGCGGTAGGCGAGGCGCACCTGCGAGCCGACCCGACGCGACTGCGCCACCCTCCCCGAGGCGGTCGAAAGGCCGTCGACGCGCGTCGTTCCCGGCAGCCAGAGCGCCAGCTTGACCACGGCGTCGCCGGCGCGGTCGAGGTGCGCGTAGAGCCGGGCGTGCGCGTTCAGGTGCACACGGTAGACGTCGATGTTGTCGTCCCAGTAGTCGACCGACGCGGCGATCGTCCGCGGGAGCGGTGGCAGTGCGTGCGCCCACGGCCCCGCGTTGTCGTTCGGCTCGTAGCGATCGGGAGCCGGCAGAGTCGTGCCGTCGGTGAGCATGGTGAGCGAGGCGGCCACGTCGAGCGTGCCCCAGCCGGTGAACGGGTCGCGGCCCACCGGGCACTCCTCGCATCCAGTCGCGGCGGACGCGTCGTCGGCCCCGCGCTCGAGCAGCCACGCAACCTGTTCCGGGCGCAGGGACGGGTCCTGCCCGATCAGAAGCGCCGCCGCCGCCGCGACCTGCGGCGCGGCGAACGAAGTGCCGATCGCGTCCCGGAACTCGTAGTCGCCGCAGTCGGAGTAGGGATGGTCCTCGCAGCCGGGCCCGGCCGCGACGAGATGCTGCGGGATCGTGGAGAAGATGTCGTCGCCCGGCGCCGCCAGGTCGTTGTAGACCGCGTCGCGGTTCGAGTACGCGGGAACCGAGCCGTCCTCCCTGATCGCGCTGACGCCGATCACGTGCGGCAGCGCGGCGGGATAGTGCGCGAAGTTCCACGGCGTCGCGGGCGACTGCGGTCCGTTGCCGACCGCGGCGACGATCACGGCGCCCTTCGAATACGCGTAGTCGACCGCCGCCTGCTCGAGCGGGGAGTAGGTGTCGAGCTTGGAGTTGAACGGGTCGCGGACCCCGCCGAGACTGAGGTTGATCACGCGGGCGCCGTTGTCGGCAGCCCAGCGGATCGCCGCGACCTCGCCCGGCAGGGACACGTCGCCGTCCGGCTCCACCACCTTGGCGATCATCAGCTGCGCGTTGAACGCGAGCCCCGCCATGCCGATGCCGTTGAAGGGGTTCGCCGCGATCTCCCCGGCGACGAACGTCCCGTGCCCCTGCTCGTCGGTGTACGCGGAGCCGCCGACGAACGAGCGGGCCGCCACGACGCGGCCGATCAGATCGGGATGCGTACCGTCGATGCCGGAGTCGATCACCGCCACGCGCACCGGCGCGAGCGTCGGCACCGAGGGCCAGAACGACCAGGCGTTGTCCTCGTCGAGGTACCACTGCTTGGCCGCGTACGGCTCGGTGTTGTCGAACGCTGCCGCAACGGCCGGCAGCGCGAGCGCCAGCGCGGCGAGTACGAGCGCGAGCACCGCTCTCACTGGACCTGCTCTCACGGGACCTGGAAGGTGGCGGAGACGCCGGCCGCGAGCCCTTGACCCGGGACGCAGCGGACACGGTAGGACCCCGCCTGCAACGGCTGCGCGAAGCTCCACGAGCCGCCCGCGCCGGTCGAGCCGGAGGTGACGGTCTTCCACGCCGGCCCTTCGCGACGCTGTAACTGCACGGGCGCTCCCGTGACCGCAGGCGCAACCGCGCCCTGCCCGCCGGTGGCGCCGATGCCGCCCGACACCAGCGGAGCGACGGCGATGCGGGCCAGCCCGGCGCGGACCGACCCCCACGCGATCCGGTATTGGGTGCCGAGCCGCGGCTTGACGACCGTCGAGAACACGCCGTCGGAGCCGAGCGCGAGCGCGCCCGCAGCCGACCAGTCGCCGCCCGCCGGCTTCGCCTCCAACGAGACGGCGTCGACGCCCTGGCCGAACCCGCTCAGCGAGACGGCGCCTCCGTAGGTGATCGTCTTCGCCGCGGGCGCGAGGGAGAGCAGCGCCGCCTGGAACCAGGTCGAGCGCAGACCGAGGGCCGCACGGATCTGGGAGCCGGTGAACGTCGCCTGCGCGTCGCCGGGCGAGACCGCGACCGCCGTCGACACGCGGCCGGACGCACCGTCCAGGGTCCGCAGGTCGACGAGCGGGGGCTCGACCTTCAACATCCGCGCCGCCTTCGTCGCGTCGTACAGCACGGGCCCCCAGGTGTGGTACGGAGAGGCGGCATCGTAGGGATCCGCGACCGGAACGAGGTACGGAACCGCGGTCCCGATCGACTCCGCCGCGGACGCGGTGCGCCCGCCGGACGTGGAGGAGAAAAGCGTGTCGGCAACCTTGCCGTGGTAGAGGACGACCCGGCCCCGCGTGGCCTCGACCGCGGCGCTCGCCTGCGTCGACTCGGCGTCGACGCCGCCGTAGGCCTGGTCGCGAGTGTCGCCGTACAGGTCGAAGTCGCGGCTCTTCGTCAGGTTCGCGAGCGTGTACGAGCGCGACGCCACCGCCTGCGCTTCGAGCGCGGCGGGCGGCCAGGCGGAGGGCATCTCGGCCGGGACGACCCCCTCGAGGTAGGCCTCGAGCCCGACCACGTCGACGACCTGCACCCGTTTGCCGTCGGAGGAGACGACGAGCTTGCCGCGATAGGGCTTGCCGTCGAGCGTCAGCGGTTGCGTACCCGCGAAGGTGAACGGCGGCCGTGCCGGCTTCGCCTTCGCCGCGACGCCGGCGAGCGCGAGCTTCGGCTTCAGCGTCAGCGTGCCGGCAGGCAGCGCGAGCTTCGTCCCGGCCGCGTCGGTGACGCTCCAGTCGCCCGCCGAGCCGACGAGAGCCTTCCCCGCCTCTGCGAGCAGCACCCTGGCGGTCGATGCCGCCGCCGGTCCCAGCGTGGTGCCCGGGTAGTAGTGGCCGAGGATGCGGTCGTACGTCCAGCCGTGCTCCGCATAGCCCTTCGCTCCCCATTGGCTGAGGCCGAGGCCGTGCCCCCAGCCGCGACCGCTGACGGCGAGCACCACCGCGGCCGAGTTGGTCGTGATCGCGGCCGTGGCGGCCGGCGCCGTACCCGTGTCCGCGCGGCCTGCGCCGGGACGCGCTGCGAGCAGCGTGGCGGCCGCGCCGGCCGACGCGAGCAGGCAGACGACGCCGAGCCGGAGGGCGAACCGACGCACGGCAGCCACGGTAGCCGAACTCCCTGGAGCCTTTACCGAACGTTTCCAATGGCCGCGCGCGGCCCGCGGCCCGCGGCCGGCTACGCGAGCCGGGCGGCGTACTGGCTGTCGTAGTACCGCTTGTAGTCGCCCGACTTGATCGGCTCCCACCAGTCGCGGTTGGCGCGGTACCAGTCGACCGTCTCCGAGAGCCCGCCCGCGTCGAAGGAGTGCCGCGGGGCCCAGCCGAGGCCGCGAAGCTTGGACGAGTCGACCGAGTAGCGGCGGTCGTGCCCCGGACGGTCGGCGACGTGCCGGACGAGATCCGGGCTCGCACCGGTCAGGTCGAGGATGCGGCGAACGACCTCCATGTTCTCGCGCTCCTGGCCGCCGACGTTGTAGACGTTTCCGCGTTCGCCCTCGCGCAGCGCCAGCTCGATCGCGGCACAGTGGTCGGCGACATGCAGCCACTCGCGGCGCTGCCTCCCGTCGCCGTACACCGGCAGCTGCTCGCCGCCGAACGCGTTCGTGATGAAGAGCGGCAGGAACTTCTCGGGATACTGGCGCGGGCCGTAGGTGTTCGCGCCGCGGGTGATCAGCGCGTCGACGTCGTACGTACGCACGTACGCGAGCACCTGCAGATCGCCGCCGGCCTTCGACGCGGAGTACGGGCTCGACGCGCGCAAGGGCGCAGCCTCGTCGCACGGCTCCGCGTCGAGCGGGATGTCGCCGTAGACCTCGTCCGTCGAGACCTGCAGGTGGCGGATCCCGTGGTGCCGCGCGTAGTCGAGCAGCACCTGCGTGCCGAGCACGTCGGTGAGGATGAACTCGGCGGGGCCGAGGATCGAGCGGTCGACGTGCGTCTCGGCCGCGAAGTTGACGATCGCATCGCAGCCCTTCGCGGCCTGTGCGACTGCCTCGGGATCGGCGATGTCGCCGTGGTGGAACTCGTGCTCGACCCCTTCCAGGTTCGCACGGTTCCCGGCGTAGGTCAGCTTGTCCAGCACGACGACGCCGTCGCCGCCGCCCGCGAGCCGGCGGACGAACTGCGAGCCGATGAAGCCGGCGCCGCCGGTGACGAGCACGCGCATGGTCGTCAGGGTAGACGAGCGGGGAGGTCGTCTCATGACGAGATGACCTCCAGACACTCGCGTAGCCCGTCGCGCCAGTGCGGCAGCTCGGGAGCTCCGCGCTCGCTGCGCAGCACCGAGTACGCGGGCCTCGGCGCCCGCGCCCCGAGCTCGGATCCGCCGATCCTGCGAACGCGCGTCCGCAGGCCCGCCTCCTCGAAGATCGCCTCTGCGAAGTCGGCCCACGTGCAGTCACCGGCAGCCGCGACGTGGTAGGTGCCGTACGGCAGCGCGAGCACCTGCTTCGTCGCCTCGGCGAGGTGCCCGACATAGGTGGGGCAGCCTCGCTGGTCGTCGACCACGGCGACCTCGTCGCGCTCGGCGCCGAGCCTCAGCATCGTGCGCAGGAAGTTCCGCGAGGTCGGGCCGAAGAGCCAGGACGTGCGAACGATCCAGGCGTGCTCGCCGGCGGCCGCCTCCCCGTGCAGCTTCGTCCGGCCGTACGCACCGAGCGGCGCCGGCGCGTCCGACTCGAGATACGGCTCGCGCTTGGCGCCGTCGAACACGTAGTCGCTCGACCAGACGACGAGCGGCGCTCCGACCTGTGCGGCGTGCTGCACGCCCCCCACGTTGACCGCCGCCGCCTCCTGCGGGTCGTCCTCCGCGCCGTCCACGTCGGTCCAGGCAGCCGCGTGCAGCACGAGGTCGGCCTCGAGCCCGAGGGGGGCCGGATGGGTCACGTCCCACTCGGCTCTGGTCAGCCCCCGCGCGCCGGGAAAGGCCTCGAGCAGCGCCCGCCCGAGCTGCCCGCCGGAGCCGGTGATCAGGATGCGGCGACCTGCAAGTCCCGTTGCGACAGGATCGGCGATCGGGTGCTCCAGAGATCGGCGACGCGGGGGTCGTTCCACGGTACGCCGTGCTCGTCCGGCTCGGCGGGGTCGTACTCCTCGGTGACGAAGTAGCAGAACAGGCAGTCGCTGAGCGCCTCGTATCCGTGGGCGTGGATCCCCGGGACGTAGACGGCGACGGGGTTCTCCTCGCCGATGTCCTCGGTGAAGGTCTCGCCCGTCTCGCGGTTCAGCACCACCACCCGCACCATGCCCTGAAGGCAGGCGAAGAGGTCGTCCTGGCCCCGCTCGTGGTAGTGGAGCCCGCGGATCACGCCCCGGCGCGAGCGGGCGAGGTTCGCCTGCCGGACGGGCTTCGGCAGAGCGCTCGCACGCATCAGCTCCATGAAGAAGCCGCGCTCGTCGTCGAATCGCCGGAGGGGAACACGGGTAACGATCACTTGTTGGCGCCCGTCTCCTCGATCAGCCGCCCGACGTCCGCGAGGTCGGCCCAGTGCTTCCCGCCGTCGTGCCACCAGCCGTCGACACGGTGCAGCTCGAGCTGCCCGCGCTGCGCGTAGGCGCGGTTGACGTCGGTGATCTCGAGCTCGCCGCGACTCGACGGAGCGAGGGCGTCGATGATCTCGAACACGTCCGGCGGATAGCAGTAGAGCCCAACGACGGCATCCCGTGACGGAGGGGCGTCATAGCGCAGGTCGACCTGCCCCGCCTTCTCGACGATGTCGGCCACGGTCCCGCCGTCGCCGTAGGCGACCACGCCGAAGTTCTCCGGATCGGGAACCTCCTTCACGAACACGGCCGCGCCTTCGCGCCAGTCGGCGATCGCCTCCGCCTGCGCGAACTCGAAGATGTTGTCTCCCAGGCAGACGACGAGCCTGCCGCCCGCCGCGAACTCGCGCGCCATGCCGACGACCTGCGCGATCCCGCCGGCCTCCGTCTGCACCTTGTACGACAGGTCCAGGTCGAAGAGCAGCTCGTCGCCGCTGCGCGAGCGAACGTGGCCGTTGCCGAGCAGGTCGATGAACTGTCCGGCGTGGTGCTGCCCCGTGACGATCAGCACCTCGCGCACGCCCGCGCGCTGCAGCAGCTGCAGCGGGTAGAAGACCATCGGCCAGCGTCCGACGGGCAACAGGTGCTTGTTCGTGACGCGCGTCAGCTCCTCGAGTCGCGTCGCGCGGCCGCCGGCTGCGATCAGGCCCTTCATACGGCGACCGATGCTACAGCGGCGCCCCCGGCGTGTCGGCGCGCGCCGGCGCGACCGCCCGCGGAGATCGCGGTCGGGCGATCGGCGTACGGGAGATCAACCAGAACGATCCCTCCACCGAAGGGCCGATCAGGGCAGCGAAGGTCAGGGTGCCGACGCCGACGCGACCCCCGAGCAGAAACCCGGCGATCAGCACCGTGGTCTCGATGACGGCCCGCACGGCGCCGAGTCGCATACCGGCCCGCAGCGAGCCGACGAGCATCAGCGAGTCGCGCGGCCCGGCTCCGAGCGCGGCGCCGATGTAGAGAGCCGAGCCGACTCCGAAGCAGACGAGGCCGGCGGCGAGCAGCCCGGCCCGCCCGGCGACCGGCCAGTGAGCGAGCGACTGGACGGCGTGCAGCGGCTGCAGTACGAGGACGAACAGGCCGATCAGCACGGCGTTCGCGATCGTCCCCAGACCCACGCGCGCGCCGAGGAGCCAGGCGATCCCGAGCACGATCACTCCCACCACCTCGTTGGCGACACCGAACGACAACGGCGTGCGCCGCGCGATGCCCTGGTGCAGCACGTCCCACGGCGCCAGTCCGAGCCGGGACTCGAGGAAGCAGACGATCCCGCAGGCGAACAGGAAGAGGCCGGCGACGAGCCAGATCGACCGCACGACCGGCCCGCCACGCAGGACGGGAGCCGTGCGCATCGCGCCTCACGTTAGTGAAAGCAGGAGGGGTAGTGGCTAATGGACGGGCAGGACCAGGACGAACGTGCCCAGGAGCCCGATTGCCGCAACGAGATACCGCATCCTCCGATCATGAGGCGCGGGTTTGTCCCTTCCGTGTCGACCGCGTACGGAACTCGTAAACGGATCGGCGCGTTTGGGACGCGATCGGAGGCGGAACCGCTCTGTCATGCCGGAACAGCCCGAGGTGGACGCCCGCCGCGACTCGATCGTGGCCGAGGGCGACGACGAGGATCATGTGCTGCCGCCGCAGGATCTCGACGCGTTCGGGCCGGAGGCGGCGGCGCCCACGGCGGGCGGGCGCGTGGCGCTCTGGGTCGGGTTGCTCGTGCTCGCAGCGATCGTCGCGGTCGCGATCGTCTACGCAGTGCGTTGACGCGCGGTACGGTGGCCGGAACGTGACGCGCCGAGACGTCGACAAGCTGCAGGAAGAGATCGAGGAGCTGTTCGCCGACCTCTGGCAGGTTCCGCGCTTCTCGGGCATGCGGCACGGCTTCAGGCCGAACGTCGACTGCTTCCACACCGACGATCCGCATGTCCTGACGGTCGTCGTCGAGCTGCCGGGCGTCGACCCGCAGAGCATCCGCCTCGTCGTCGGCGAGCGGGTCCTGGTCGTCGCGGGGGAGCGCCGCCGCCCGAGCGTTCCGGGGCGGGTCTACCAGCAGATGGAGATCGAGACGGGCTCGTTCCAGCGTCAGGTGCGGCTGGTCGAGGACGTCGACCCGCAGCAGGCGCACGCGCGGTTCTCGAACGGCGTGCTCACCGTCGAGCTGCCCGTGGCCGAGGAGCCGCCGCCGCCGGGCCGCATGGTGATCGTGGTGGAGCGCGCGTGACTGACGTCAACTTCGAGCTGCCGCAGATCGAGGAGCAGCAGCTCGAGTTGCCGGCGGCGCTGCCCGTTCTGCCCCTCAAGGACACCGTCGTCTTCCCGCAGTCGATGTCGCCGCTCGCGATCGGGCAGGACCGCTCGGTCCGGCTGATCGACGACGTCGTGGCGGGCGACCGGCTGCTGGCGCTCGTGGCCTCGCGCGACGGCTCCGTCGAGTCGCCCGGCTGGACCGACATCTACGAGGTCGGCACCGTCGCGCTCGTGCACAAGATGATCAAGGTTCCCGACGGGACGCTGAGGATCCTCGTGCAGGGACTCGACCGTGTACGGCTCGAGCACCGGCTCGACGTCGACCCCTACCTGCTCGGCGAGTTCGTCGAGCTTCCCGACGTGCTGGAGGAGACGCCCGAGCTCGAGGCGTTGACGCGCAACGTGCAGGGTCTCTTCGGGCGCATCATCGGGCTCGCGCCGTACCTGCCCGAGGAGCTGCAGCTCGCCGCCGCGAACGTCGACGACCCGAGCGCGCTGTGCCACCTGGTCGCCTCGACGCTGCGCACCGTGAAGACCGAGGAGCGGCAGGAGATCCTCGAGCAGGTCGACGTCGAGAAGCGCCTGCGGCAGGTGTCGGCGATTCTCAATCGCGAGCTCGAGGTGTTCGAGCTCGGCTCGAAGATCCAGTCGCAGGTGCAGTCGGAGATGGAGAAGGGCCAGCGGGAGTACTTCCTGCGCCAGCAGCTCAAGGCGATCCGGCAGGAGCTGGGCGAGGGTGATCCGGAGCAGGCCGAGGCGAACGAGCTGCGCGAGCGCCTGGCCGCGCTCGGCGAGCTGCCCGAGGAGGTGCGGAAGGCGGCCGACCGCGAGCTGGGTCGCCTCGAGAAGCTGCCTCCGGCCGCGGCCGAGTACGGCGTCATCCGCACCTATCTGGAGTGGATCCTGACGCTCCCGTGGACGTCGTTCACCCAGGACGACCTCGACCTCCAGCATGCGCGCGAGGTGCTCGACGCAGACCATTTCGACCTGGAGAAGGTGAAGGACCGGATCATCGAGTACCTGGCGGTCGCCAAGCTCCGCAACGCGATCTCCGGCCAGATCCTCTGCTTCGTGGGGCCGCCTGGAGTCGGCAAGACGTCGCTCGGGCACTCGATCGCGAACGCCCTCGGGCGCAAGTTCGTGCGCCTCTCGGTCGGCGGCGTGCACGACGAGTCGGAGATCCGCGGCCACCGCCGGACGTACATCGGCTCGATGCCGGGGTCGATCATCCGCTCCCTTCGAGACGCCGAGTCGTCGAACCCGGTCCTGCTGATCGACGAGCTCGACAAGATGGGCAGCGACTGGCGCGGCGACCCGGCGAGCGCGATGCTGGAGGTGCTCGACCCCGAGCAGAACTCGACCTTCCGGGACCACTATCTGGACCTGCCTTTCGATCTCTCGAAGACGCTCTTCATCTGCACCGCGAACGCGCTCGACACGATCCCGGGAGCGCTGCTCGACCGCATGGACGTGATCCAGCTGTCCGGCTACACGGAGGACGAGAAGCTGGGCATCGCGAAGCGCTACCTCGTCCCGAAGCAGGTCGCCTCGCACGGGCTGAGGCGCTCACAGCTCCGCCTGTCGGACAGGACGGTGCGCACGATCATCCGCGAGTACACCCGCGAGGCTGGCGTGCGGAACCTCGAGCGCCGCATCGCCGACATCTGCCGGAAGGCCGCGACGCAGGTCGCGAAGGGTCAGGCGAAGAAGCCGTCGGTCGACGACGCGCAGCTGCGCGAGTGGCTCGGCCCGCGGCGCTTCTCCGGCGAGGTGCGGAAGCGGACGTCGCATCCCGGCGTGGCGACCGGCCTCGCCTACACGACGGCCGGCGGCGACGTGCTGTTCATCGAGGCGACGGCCTACCCGGGGAAGGGCCGGCTCACGATCACAGGGCAGCTCGGCGAGGTGATGCAGGAGTCCGCACAGGCCGCGCTCTCCTGGGTGCGCTCGAACACGGACGAGCTCCACGTCTCGGAGGGATGGTTCGCGGAGCACGACCTGCACGTGCATGTCCCGGCCGGCGCGGTCCCGAAGGACGGGCCGTCCGCGGGCGTCACCATGGCGACGGCGATCGCCTCGCTCGTCCGCGGCGAGCCCGTCGCCGCCGACGTGGGCATGACGGGCGAGATCACCCTGACCGGGCTCGTGCTGCCGATCGGCGGCCTGCGGGAGAAGTCGCTCGCGGCGCAACGGGCGGGCCTGAAGCGCGTGATCTTCCCGCGCGAGAACGAGCCGGATCTGGAAGGCCTGCCGCCGGAGACCCGCGACGCGATCGAGTTCATCCCGGCCGACACGATCGAGGAGGTGTTCGCCGCGGCCTTCGGCGGCAAGCACCGCGCCCGCGCCCGGCACGCCCAGGGTGTCGAGCGGCAGGCGGCCGCCAGGCGGTCTATGCCGGCGCGAAGCTCCTGATCAACCGGGCGCAGACCTGGTCGCCGTGCGACGAGCGCCGCCGGCAGAGAAGCTGATACTCGCGCTTGCCGCGCAGGACGAACACGTACTGGTCGACGTGGTCGCCCACCGTGACGTCGTAGGCGTGCGAGCGGATACCGCCGGCGGTGACCGTCGAGTGCCCGGAGACGGTGCCGCCGGTCTGGGCGGCGACCGCGCGGACGCGGGTGGAGAGCTCCTTCGACACCCTCTCGAAGAGCGCGGCCGAGTAGCGCTTCTGCAGCGGGAAGGTCGCGACCTGGACGAGCTCCGAGTCCTGCGCCGCCGACACCATGTCGTCGGAGCGCTGCACCTTCCAGCCGGCCGGCGCCTGGAACGAGAAGCCCGGGCCGGCCACCCTGACCGACGTCTCCTTCTGCCCGCTCGACCCTCCGCAGCCTGCGAGAATGCACAGGACGAGGAGGAGCGGCCGTTTGGACCGGCAGCCCCGGGGTATCAGGCGCGCGGTAACGAGGCGAAAGGATTCAGCGAGCATGGCCAAGACGAAGGACAAGGTCTACGACGCGGCAGGGAACGTCAAACCCTACGTCGAGCGCGCGATGGCAGACGAGAAGCTGCGTGAAGACGTGCTGAGCGCGTTCTCGACGGCGAAGGGCCTGTACAACGACCTGATCGGCGGGAAGAGCGCCATGACGGTGGCGACGCGCGTGGCGACGGACGACGACGTCCGGGAGAGGCTGAAGGATGCGATCGACGATCTGAGGAACGCCGCCGACCGGTTCCAGGGCCGCCAGGAGCACCACGGCCGGAACACGACGCTCCTCGTCGTGGGGATCGCACTCGGAATCCTCTTCAACCCGGTCACCGGCCCGGAGACGCGCAGGTGGGTGAAGGACACGATCTCCGGGAACGACGACTTCGGGGGCGACTACCCGTCGAGCGCCAACGGGGGCAAGTAGCTCGGCGCTAGCCGCGGCCGAGGTCCGTCGTCGGCGCGACGACGGTCGGTACGAGAGTCTGCATCAGCGCTGACGGCGGAAGCGGCGTCAGCGCTCGTTGCAGCGACGCCGGATCGAGCCCGTCGGCACTGGAGATGTCGGACATCCCGAGCAGGATCGCCCCGGGCTCCAGCGCCGCGGAGCCGCCCGGCACGAGCGGAGCCCACCCGGGCGCGACCGGAAACGGCAGGTCCTGCTGGTGCTTCCAGCCCTCGAGGTACGGCGTCGGGTCGACCGCTCCGTCATAGCCGAGGTACAGGAACGACACCGGGTGCACCTCGAAATGCAGGTGGTACGGCGTCGTACGCGCGTCGCCGGTGTTACCCATGAAGCCGACCACCTGGCCCGCCTTCACGCGGGCGCCGTCTGTCGCCGCCG
Organism: Gaiellaceae bacterium; assembly: GCA_050697615.1. Lineage (GTDB taxonomy): Bacteria > Actinomycetota > Thermoleophilia > Gaiellales > Gaiellaceae > PALSA-600. The sequence goes on along the minus strand of JBOGZX010000145.1, from coordinate 6,399 downwards.
CCGAAAACGCCGAGAGATGAGCGTAGTAGAACTGGTTCCCCTGCCCGTCGAGCAGCCAGAGGCGGTTGCCGCCGATCTTGTTCCACCCGACGGAGAAGACGGTGCCGTCGGCGACCGCGAGGAGCGGCTGGCCGAGCTGTCCGAAGATGTCGTCGCCGTGGTGATACGTGACGTCCGAACGCGCCGCACCATACGTGTCGCCGAATGAAACGGGGCCGTAGACGGGGAAGACGTAGCCGCCGGCGGTCAGTTTCGGATGGACGTGCAGCGGCGCCGGCGTCGCCTTCGCCGTGGCCGACGGCCGCAGCCGCGGTGCGTCGCCGACGCTCGGCGCCTCCGGGATCGTCGTCGTGTCGGTGGTCGTCGTGGTCGTCGTGGTCGTCGTCGCCGCGGGCGGCGCCGTCTGCACCGCCGACTCCGCATAGCCGATCTGGATCTCGCTCCCGGCCGGAAGGCCGCCGTGAGCCGCGGTCAGCTGAACGTCGAGCTCGACGATCGAGCCGCTGTAGCCCCTGACGCCGGGCGGGGCGCTCCGGTCGACCGTCTGCGCGCCCACGATCAGGAGCCCCCAGTCGGCGAGGGGAACGCGGCTGCCGCTGACCGGCTGGCCGTCGAACCTGAGATTCACGACCGTGCTGCCGTTCGCGTTGCCGCCCGCGCCCGAGTAGCCGGTGCCGGCAGAGGTGCGGGCCGTGACGGCGTCGGCCGTGAGCTCGCCCCTGAACAACGACAGACCCGTCACGTCGCTCTCGGCCTTCGCCGAGGCGTTCTCGGGCACGGCGGTGACCGCGTTGGCCGTCGTCGACTGGGCGGAGACGATCGAGCCGTCCGCGGGGTACGCGAAGGCGCCCGCAGCGGCCGTCGCATCGGGCGGAGAGACCGCAGACGACGTGGTCGTCGCGCTGCCGCCCACCGGCGTGACCTTGATCGCCCACGCCGTCGCGGCCGCACCCGGCCCGTGCGCGGGGCCCGCGGCCCCGGCCGAGCCGAAGGCGAGAAGCGCAAGCGGTAGCAGCAGGACGAGGCGGCGCACCGTGCCTCTGATTCTGCCAGCCCGCTCCGTCGGCGGCGGAGGGGAGCTTCCATGCCTGAGAATCATTCTCAGCTACGCTTCCAACGTGAGAAGCATCCGCCATGACCTGAAGCTGCCGCCGCGTGCGCGTACGACGCCGCAACGGCAGGCCGTGCTCGACGCGATCGGCTCGTTCCGCGGCAGCTTCACCCTCGTCGAGCTGTACGACCGCGCTCGTGACGACGAGCCGAACCTCGGCCTCGCGACCGTGTACCGCACGATCGAGCTGCTGCGGCGGACCGGATCGATTCGACCGCTCGTCACCGACGGCCGGCCGACGTACGTGCGCTGCCACGCCGGGCATCACCACCACCTGGTCTGCACGACCTGCGGGCGCGTCGAGGAGACCGAGCTGTGTGCAGCCCCCTCCGCGGCGGAGGTACGCCGCAAGCACGGATTCCGCGCAGACGAGCACCAGGTCGACATCTACGGGACCTGCGGTCGTTGCGCCGCATGAGCGACGTAGGCTCGACGGAGGCGCCTGGGAGCGAGGAGCCGGCTTTGCCGGCTCCGGAGCGGGAACTGAGCGACGTAGGCTCGACGGAGGCGCCCGGGAGCGAGGAGCCGGCTTTGCCGGCTCCGGAGCGGGAACTGACGGCGGCCCGCTAGAGCACATGGTCTGGATCGCGATCCCGCTGGCCGGGCTGACGACCCTGTCGACGCTGCTCGGCGGCTTCGTCGCGCTCCGGGTCCGCCGCGACCTCACGACGTTGATCGCGCTCACCGGCGGGATCGTGGTCGCCGTCGCGCTGTTCGACGTGCTGCCCGAGGCGTTTCGGGCGGTCGGCGACGGCCGGCGGGTGACGTGGCTCGTGGGCGCCGGCTTCCTCGCGTTCTTCCTCGCCGAGCGCGCGCTCGTCCTGCACCACCGCGACGACGAGGATCACGCGAAGTCGCACCATCACATCGGCGCCCTCGGCGCGGCGGGACTGTCCGCTCACAGCTTCGTCGACGGCCTGGGTATCGGCCTCGCGTTCCACCTGAGCACCGGCACGGGCCTGCTCGTGTTCGTGGCGGTCGTCTCGCACGACTTCGCCGACGGCATGAACACGGTGTCGTTCATCCTCCGGCAAGGCGGCGAGGTGAGGAGCGCGATCCGCTGGCTCGTCGTGGATGCTGCCGCGCCGCTCACAGGCGCCGTCGTCGGCTCGGCGATCGCGATCGGCGAGCGCGACCTCGGCTATCTCCTCTCGGTCTACGCCGGCTTCTTCCTCTTCATGGGGGCCACCGATCTGCTGCCGGAGGCGCACGAGCACGCTTCGGGCAGGCGGGTCGCGCTCACGGTGGTCGGCTTCGTCGCGACCGGCGGGATCGCGTACTTCGCGTCGCGATGAGCGTGGCTCCGGGCTCGGTCAGCCGAGTCGCTTCTTGGCGAACTCGCGGAAGCGCTTCCGTGCCTCCTCGTCCGGGCCGACGGGGTCGTCGTCTGCGTAGCGCGGGTCCGCCGCCACCTCCTCGGCCACCTTGCGGAGCTCGTCGACGACCGCCTGCTTGTGCTTCGGGTCGCGCAACAGGCTGTCGATCCAGGTCTCGGTGCCGTCGTAGTCCGGCACGTCCTGCTCGAGCAGGAGCTCGCCCAGCAGGATTCCGACCCGGATGTAGGCGAAGGTACGGAACGCGAGGATCTTGTGCGGGCTCGCGACGAGCCTGTCGATCTCGGGATGCTCGGCCTGCACCTGTCCGACGATCGAGCCGATCGGCTCGTCGACGAGCGGGATCCAGATGTCCTCGCGCTCGGTCATCTCCCGGAAGTGTCCACGATCCGCGCCCCGGCCGCCACACGACCCGCACGTCCCCTCTTCGCCCGCCGTGCCTACTCTACGAGGATGGACGCTCTGGCCAGGATTGCAGCGGAACCGGAGCAGGCGGCGCTCTTCCTCGACGTCGACGGGGTGCTGGCGCCGATCGTCTCCCGCCCCGAGGATGCGCGCGTGCCGGAAGAGACTCGTGGAGAGCTGGCGCGGCTGGCGGGGCGGTACGCGCTGGTCGCGTGCGTCACGGGCCGCCCGAGCGAGGAGGCGCGCGAGATCGTGGGCGTGCCGGAGCTGACCTACGCGGGCCAGCACGGCCTCGAGCTGGATCCGGACGCCGCGGCGTGGGCCGAGCCGATCCGCGGCTTTGCGGCGGAGGTCGACTGGCCGTGGCTCGAGCAGAAGCCGCTCAGCGTCGCGTTCCACTATCGCGGGGCGCCTGACACGGATGCGGCCCGTGCCCGGCTCGAGCCCGTCGCGGCGGCGGCCCTCGACGCGGGGCTTCGGACGCGCTGGGGACGGATGGTGCTCGAGGTGCTGCCGCCGACGACCGGTTCCAAGGGCACCGCGGTCCGCGCGCTGCTCGAGCGCAGCACGCTCCGGCGCGCGCTCTACGCCGGCGACGACACCACCGACCTCGACGGGTTCGACGCGCTGGACGGCCTGGAGGCGGCGGCGCGCGTCGCCGTCGTCTCGGTGGAGGGCCCGTCGGCTCTCGGCGACCGCGCCGACGTGATCGTCGGCTCGCCCGGAGCCTTCCTCGAGCTCCTGCGGCAGCTGTAGCCGAGATCAGAGCCCCAGGCGCTCGCGCAGCTGCCGCGACTGGCGGCGGGCGACGTCGAGCTCGGTCCGTTGCGCGTCGGCGAGCTGCAGGCGGAACCGGTCCGGGGCGGCGCGGCGGACGCCGGCGACCTTCGACAGGTTGACGAGATAGGAGCGGTGGATGCGGGCGAAGCGGGGGCCGAGCTTCTCCTCCAGCTCGCCGAGCGACCCGGTGCAGAGGTAGGAGCGGTCGTAGGTGTGCACGCGGCTGTAGTCGCCGTCCGCCTGCACGTACTGCACCTGGTCGAAGTCGAGCAGCTCGGTGCCGCCGGCCGAGACCACCGGGATCTTCTCCACGGGCACGGCACTCTCCGCGGTACGCTCGCGGAGCCGCTCGAGCACGCGGGCGAGGCGCTCGGGGTCGATCGGCTTCAGCAGATAGTCGAACGCCTCGACCGCGAACGCCTCGACCGCGTACCGCTCGTGCGCGGTGACGAACACGATCGCCGGCGGGTCGCGGCGCTCGCGCACGAGGGGCGCCGCCTGGATCCCGGTAAGGCCCGGCATCTCGACGTCCAGGAAGACGACGTCGTGCCGGCGCTCGCCGGCCAGCGCGAGCGCTTCGGCGGCGCTGCCGGCCTCGCCCGAGACGACGACGTCGGGATGCGCCGCGAGCAGGTAGCGAAGCTCCGAGCGTGCGGGAGCTTCGTCGTCGACGATCAGCGCCCGGATCATCCGACGGGAACCTCGAGCCGGACGACGGTGCCGAACGGGAACGAGCGCAGGCGCACGCCGGCGCCGTAATGGGCGGTCAGGAGCCTGTTCACGTTCGCGAGGCCGAGCCCCGTGCCCTCGCCGACACCCGGCTCGAGGACGCGTTCGATCACCTCGCGTGCGATCCCGCGCCCGTCGTCGCGAACGGTGACGTGCAGCCGGCCGCGGCGCACACGCGCCCGCACGAGCAGGTGCAGCGTGCGCTCCGTCTTCCCGTGCTTGATCGCGTTCTCGACGAGCGGCTGCACGAGCAGCGGCGGCAGCCGGACGTCGAGTGCGTCCGGCGCGGCGTCCACCGTCACCTCGAGCTGGGAGCCGAAGCGCGCCTGCTCCAGCTCGAGATAGCTGCGGACGTGCCGCAGCTCCTCCTCGAGGGTGATCAGCTCGCCGGGTCGCGCGAGTCGGCTGCGGAGGTGATCGGCGAACGCGAGCACGAGCGCCCGCGCCCGTTCCGGCTCGGTGCGGATGAAGGCGGCGATCGTGTTCAGCGCGTTGAAGCCGAAGTGCGGCTCCATCTGCGCCTGGAGCGCGGTCGTGGTCGCCAGCGTCAGCTCGGACAACTGCAGCTGCGCCGAGAGCTGAACGCCCAGCGACTCGAGCATCTCGACGGCGTTCTCGTCGAGCGGCGAGCCCGCCGTCGCGTAGACGACGACGGCGCCCACGGGGCCGCCGGTCAGCTCGAGCGGCGCGACGGCGACCGCGCCGAGCGGACAGGCGGGATGGTGGCACTCCGTCCGCAGGCCGAGCGGCGCGAGCAACGGGCGCGCCTGCGCGAGGGCCTCGTAGACCGGGCGGATCGGAGTGTCGCCGACAGCGTGATGGTCCGCGCCGGCCCCCACGAACGCGAGCACCTCGTGCGTGTCCGTGACCGCGACAGCTCCGAAGCCGAGCTTCTCGAACAGCTGATACGCCACGGTGCGGGCTGCGCTCTCCGTCAGTCCTCGCCGAAGCTCGGGGAGCGTGGCGTCGAGCAGCTCGAGCACCGGCGCCTGCCGCCTCGGCCTCCGCACGCGGGGCATGATCGGATTGTGCACGTCACCGAGGAGGTCCTCGCTCGGCTGCGCGCGCGGTACGGCGAGCCGACGGTGCTGGAGTGGTCCGGCGCCGTCACCCGGGCCGAGCTCGCAACGGCGACGTTCAACCCGCTGCGCAGGCACGACGTGACGCTCTTCATCCTCGAGCCGGGCGGGAGGATCGCGCTGATCCGAAAGCCGCACTTCGCCCCCGGGATCTGGCGACCGCCCGGCGGCGGCATCAAGCCGGGCGAGGAGTTCGCGCTGGGCGCCGAGCGGGAGGCGCTGGAGGAGACGGGCCTGCGCGTGCGGCTCGAGCGCTACCTCGTCGACGCGCACGCGACCTTCCTGCACGGACACCAGGTCGTGCCGTGGCGGACGCACGTCGTCCTCGCGCGGACGGACGACACGGAGCTGGCGCCGCAGGACACGCACGAGATCGCGGGTGCCCGCTGGGGCACGCCGGCCGAGCTCGCGGGCCCGCTGCGCGAGCGACTGCTCGCGACGGAGCGGGCGTTCTGGCACTACCGCGTCGCACTGCACGCCGCCGCTCTCGAGGCGCTCGCCTGAAAGCCGGCGTTCGGACCCTACTCAGGCGGACCGGTTCGCCGCCCAGCGTTCGACCACGCCGAGCACCTCGGGGATCGACGTGACGCGCGGACCGTCCCAGTCGGCCAGCCCGGGCCAGAGTGGATCCTCGCCGGGCGGATGGATCAGAATCGCCTCCATCCCGACGCGGCGGGCACCCTCGAGCTCGTCGTTCGCCCCGTCCCCGACGAACACGGCGTGGCTCGGCGAGACTCCCAGCAGGTCGCAGCAGTGCAGGTAGATGCGCGGATCGGGCTTCGCGAGCGCCACCGCGTTCGAGAAGACCTCGACGTCGAACAGGCCCGCGAGCAGCGTCTCGGGGAAGAGCTGCTCCACCTCCTCGCTGCACACGGTGATCAGGCCGATCGGATGTCCGCGCTCGCGCAGCGTCTGCAACGTCTCGACGACGCCCTCGCGTGGCACGAGCGCACGGCGGCTG
>JBOGZX010000144.1:0-3512 GCA_050697615.1 Gaiellaceae bacterium | reverse complement strand
CTGCTCTGGGGCGAGGACGCGATCGAGGAGGAGATCGACGGGCTCCGCTTCCGCGTGCGGCCGAACGCCTTCCTGCAGACGAACACGGAGATGGCTGCGGAGCTGTACGGCATCGCGCGCGAGTTCGCGGGGCTCGCCGGCGGCGAGACGGTCTACGACCTGTACTGCGGCATCGGCACGATCGGCCTGTCGCTGGCGGCGGACGCGCTGACCGTGTGGGGGATCGAGATCAGCGAGGAGTCGGTCGTGTGCGCGATCGAGAACGCGGAGCTCAACGGGATCGGCAACGTTGCGTTCTTCGCCGGCAACGTCGGGGAGGCGCTTCGCGAGCTGCGCGACCGTGCGGGCGATCCCGACGTCGTCGTCATCGACCCGCCCCGGGCGGGACTCGCCGGCAAGGCGCTGAAGCGGCTCGGGGAGATCGCGGCGCCGCGCATCGTCTACGTCTCGTGCAACCCGACCACGCTCGCGGGCGACGCGAAGCGGCTCGGCGACGTCTACGGCTACCGGCTCGTGCGTGCGCGCCCCGTGGACATGTTCCCGCACACGCCGCACGTCGAGTGCGTGGCGCTGCTCGAGCGTGACCCGGACGCGCCGCGCGCCGAGGCGACGGCGTGAGGACCTGGCTCTGCAAGACGTGCGGGACGCAGTATCCGCCGGGCGACGCGCCGCCGGCCGCCTGTCCGATCTGCGAGGACCCGCGCCAGTACATCCCGCACGACGAAGGGCAGGTCTGGCTCGAGTGGGACGAGCTCCTCGACGACCATCGCGCAGAGATCCGCGACGAGCGAGGGCTGCTCGGGATCGGCTGCGAGCCGTCGTTCGCGATCGGCCAGCGCGCACTGCTCGTGAAGAGCAACGCCGGCAACGTCCTCTGGGACTGCACCGCCTACCTCGACGACGAGATCGTGCGCCGCATCTCGGCCGAGGGCGGCCTGGCGGCGATCGCGATCTCGCATCCGCACTACTACACGTCGATGGTCGAGTGGGCGCAGGCGTTCGGCTGCCCGGTGTTCCTGCACGAGGCCGAGCGGAAGTGGGTGATGCGGCCCGACCCGGCGATCCAGTTCTGGTCGGGCGAGACGCACGAGCTCGGCTCCGGCCTCACGCTGATCCGCTGCGGCGGACACTACGAGGGCGGCCAGGTGCTGCACTGGCGTGATCGGGCCGCGCTGCTCTCGGGCGACATCGTCCAGGTGATCCCCGACCGGCGCTACGTCGGATTCATGTACTCGTACCCCAACCTGATCCCGCTGCCCGCGTCGAAGGTGCAGGCGATCGCCGGCGCGCTGCGGCCGTTCGAGTTCGAGACGATCTACGGCGCGTGGTGGGGGAGGGTCGTCGAACGCGACGGCTCAACGGTCGTCCGCCGCTCCGCCGACCGGTACGTGCGGGCGGTCACCGACCCCGGGCTCGCCTCGTAGCCGGCGCCACAGCAGGTCGGCGTTCGGGACCAGGAACCCGAGCGCGAGTCCCGGCAGCGCCGGCAATCCGTTCAGGTCGAGCCACACGGTGATCGCGATCGTGCCGCCCAGCGCCGCGACCAGACAGATCCAGGTGGGGACGACGCGTAGCCCGAATCGCGCCGAGGCCGCGAGGAACAGCGCGAAGAAGAGCAGATCCGGCACCCCGAGCTGGGCGGCCGAGTGCTCGCCCGGCACCGGGAACGCGAACGACAGCACCGAGAAGACGTGCTCGTGGTGTTCCACGATCTGCTTCGTCGGGCCCCGCCAGACCGAGTAGGCATCGACCCACGGGATGATGCAGGCCACGAGCACCACCCACGAGACCGTCTCGAAGTAGGACAGGAACCACCAGCCGATCAGTGCGGTCGCGGCCAGCCGAGAGAAGTTCGCGAAGACGTTGACGTCGGCGATCGTGAGCACGGCCGCGAGCACGGCGAAGGCGATCCCGACCGGCAGGAGGCCGCGCGCACGGCGCAGCGGGAGGGCGATCAGCACGAGTGCGAAGACGGCCGGCAGCAGGACGAACGTCAGCCAGGCGACGTCCCACCAGAGGCTCGCGTGCCACAGCGACAACGAGACCTCGTAGTAGGCGACGAGGAGGCCGAAGAGCCCTAGTAGGGCGGCAGGGCGGCCCACCAGGGGCCCAGGGACTTGAAGGCGTTCCAAAACGCGGTTTTTGCAGGGGCCTCGTCGAGCGCGGAGTCGATGTCGGGAACGGCGAGCGCCTCGATCGTCGGCGTAAAGCGCTGCAGCTCGCCCAGCTTAGTCTCGATCGTGCTCGACAGCGGGAACGCGGTCCCGTTCAGGAACTCGAGCGCGTCCTCGCCCATCACCACGACGAGCTTCGGCTCGACGATGCGCAGCTCGCGGCGCAGCCACTCGGCGGCGGTGGCCAGGTCGCAGCCTGCGAACTTGACGCAGTTCGTCCCGTAGACCTCCATCGGGTCGACGTGCAGGCGCTGCAGCGACTTGATCAGCGCGCTCCCGGCGCGTCCGTGGAACGCCACGCCCTCGCGCAGCTCCTGCGCCTGCGGCCCGTACTTGACGAGGAAGATGTTCGCCAGCGGGTGGCCCGTGGGAAGCGCGGTGGGGGCCCCGTCCGCGGCCTGAGCGATCTCGTGCGAAAGCCGATTGATCTCGGTGATCGCCTTACGGAGGTAGCGCTCGTAGATCTCGTCTGTCGTCACGGCGGTGGCCACGCGGCAGCAGGACCATTCGCCTCCGCCCGGGCTTCTCCTAGCGAACCTTCTCCTTGACCTGGGCTACCCACTTCAGCGACTGCAGGTAGGCGAGGGACTTCGGCCGCCGCAGCACCTCCGCGCTCCGCAGCGAGATCAGGAACTCCTCCGGCCCCTCGAACGCTCGCATCCGCAGGGCTCCGGTGCCCACGCCCTGCAGCACGTGCGCGTCCGATCCGGCACCGGCGGTCAGGTTGTACTTGCGCGCGAAGCGGAGCGCCTCGTCGTTGTAGGCCTCGAAGAGCAGCCGGGCGTTGTAGACCTCGAGCACGTCGATGTCGGCCAGATGCCGGTGCAGCGTGCGCGGATCCGGGATCGCGTGCATCCGGTCGAAGGGATGGGGGACGTAGACCAGGCCGCCCTGCGCGCGGATCGCCGCGACCGTCTCGTCCCAGCCCATCCCGCGCTCGATCTCGCGCTCGAGGAAGAGCCCGATCACCTCGCCCTGGCCGTCGGTCTTCACCTCCTCGCCGGGGATCACGACGAGCTGCCGTCCGCGCGCGCAGTCGGCGGCCTCGAGCGCGCCCCCGAAGACGTTGTGGTCGGTGACCGCGACCGCGCCGAGCCCCTCGGCCTCCGCATGGTCGACGAGCTCGGCGGCATCGATGCTGCAGTCGTGCGACCACGAGGTGTGCATGTGCAGGTCGGCGACGATCCAGGGCCGATCGGCGAGCGGCTCGGCGGTGGGGCGGGTGCGCCGCCTGCCCGGAAGTGCCGTGTAGAGCTCCTCGAGCTCCGCCGCGACCGTCGAGAAATCCTGGCCGGCGGCCTGGGCGCGGGCCGCGGCGCCCTCGCGCTCGCGCAGCTC
>JBOGZX010000143.1:0-1994 GCA_050697615.1 Gaiellaceae bacterium | reverse complement strand
GTCTGCGCCTATCCGAAGTTCACCCCCGTTCCGTTTCGCGAGGACGAGCTCTGGAACGGCTATCCGGAGGAAACGAACGCGCCGTACGGCGTCGCGAAGAAGTCCGTGCTCGTCGGCGCGCAGTCGTACCGCGAGCAGTACGGGACCGACGCGATCTTCCTGCTGCCGGCGAACCTCTACGGCCCGCGCGACAACTTCGACCTCGACACGTCGCACGTGATCCCTGCGCTGATCCGCAAGATGGTGGACGCGGACGGCGAGGTCGTGCTGTGGGGCGACGGCTCGCCGACGCGCGAGTTCCTGTACGTCGACGACTGTGCCGAGGGGCTGCTGCTCGCCGCCGAGCGCTACGACGGCGCCGATCCGGTCAACCTCGGCACCGGCGTCGAGACGTCGATCCGCGAGCTTGCCGAGACGATCGCCGAGCTGACCGGCTTCTCGGGCGAGATCCTGTGGGACACCTCGATGCCAAACGGTCAGCCCAGGCGCCAGCTCGACGCGACGCGCGCCGAGGAACTGTTCGGCTTCCGCGCGCGGACGTCGCTGCGCGACGGCCTGGAGAGGACGATCGCGTGGTATCGGGAGCGTGCGGCCGCACGGGTCTGAGCTGCCTGGATCCACCGCGATGCGTGACCGCGGCGTGTTCGGCTGGGCCGTCAGGACGTGGCGCGGGGCGCACCGGCCGGGTGGAGGCGCCGCAGGCGGCGGAGCCCGGACGGGAAGCGGCCTGGCGATCCCGGACGAGCGCACCGCCCCGCGCAGATCGGTGGATCCAGGCTGAGTGCGGGTCGCCTTCGTCTATCCGAACCCGCGGACGCGGCTGGCGGAGGACGTCCGCCGTGGAGAGGCGCCGGACACGGGCCTGCTCGGCCAGAACCATCTCGCCGAGCTCGGCATCGACGCCTTCGTCTACGACTCGGCGCTTCGCCGCGTCAACAGCGCGCGCGGACTTTCCCACCGCGTGAGCTGGCTCGCCCGCGAGGCGACGCTCCCGTGGGAGCTGCGGGCCGTCGACCTGATCGTGACGCCGCTCGCGACGCTGCTCCCGCTCTTCGCACGACTGCGAAGCCGCCCGCGGGTCCTGTTGCTCTCCTACGGGACGGTCGCGCTGTGGCGACGCTCGTCTGCTCCGCGGCGGGCGCTGCTCAGGGCCTCGCTGCGGGCCGCGGATGCGATCGTCACGATCTCGAACGCAGCGCGGGACCACATCGTCGACGAGATCGGCATCGACGAGGATCGCGTACGGTCGCTGCCGTTCGGAATCGACGACCGCTTCTGGCGGCCGGAGGCGTCGGCGGGAGACGGGCACGTGCTGACGGTCGGCCGCGACCTCGCCCGCGACTACCGGACCTTCGTCGAGGCGCTCGACGGGCTCGACACGCGTGCGGTGATCGTCGCGAAGGACGAGAATCTGCAGGGCATGAGCTTGCCCCGGAACGTCGAGGCGCGCACGTACATCCCGGTCGACGAGCTGCGGGCGCTCTACGCCGGAGCCCGCTGTGTCGTCGTGCCGATGGTCCCCGACGGCGATCCACGTGGCACCGAGAGCTCGGGCAACACGGCGCTGCTCGAGGCGATGGCGTGCGGACGGGCGACGATCGCGACCGAGCGCGAGTCGCTGCGCGAGTACGTGTACGACGACGCTTCGACCGTCATCCGAAGCGGCGACCCCGGCGCGCTTCGTGCCGCCGTCGAGCGGCTTGTCCAGAGTCCCGGGGAAGCAGAGGCGATGGGTGCGGCGGCCAGAGCGCACGTCGAGGACCGCCATACCTCCCGGCAATTCGCAGCGCACCTGGCGGAGGTGATCCGGTGGCTCGAGCACGGCTCGTGACGCCGCCCCGCCCGCTCCTCGGCCTCGCGGCGCTCGAGGTCGCGGTCGTCGGTGCGATCGCCGCGCGTTACGGCGCCGACGGCGCGCCTTCGACCGTGGCCGCGCTCGTGCTCGCCCCGGTCGCGGTCGCAGCGACCTGGCTTATCGGACGGCGGCTCGGTGG